>JAQIBQ010000300.1 GCA_027859005.1 Prolixibacteraceae bacterium
GGATCGTAAATACTTCATGATGGAGTATTATGAGCCAAATCCATTTGTTCCCTGGAATGATCTCTTTACATCTTGTCTGGAGCATCGGGCCATTCTGTTAGTGCAAAATCAAGTACTACAGATTCAATCGCAACAGGATCTTGTGATGCGAATAAACTATTGGGCCATTCGTTTTTGAATGGAGTTAAAGCCCATTTGAATTCTGGAATTCCGTCGACAAACTTGTGTCCATAAATTCCATCAACCAAATAAAGAATAGTTTTCTTTCCCAAGTCTTTATGTCCAATAAAATCGGGATATACTGAATATTGTCGTATACCTTCTCTACTTTGACTGAACCCTCCACAATGTGCATTTTTTCGCCAATCGGTTTCAATATCAACACATCCAAAAAAGTTTTTAGCAACCAAGGTAACACCTTGACTCACGTGACCTTTCATTAAGGCCATATTAATTACATAGTCGGCCTCTACAAAACATTTTGCAAGCCCCCTTGTTTGCCCATCAAAATCAAAAGAATATTCAAATCCATTTTCAACAAAAACAGCTTCCTGCCTACCATCACCTCCGTTGTGATCAACAAAGGTCACTCCAGGAAAAGCAGCATGACATTTGTTATAAATATTATCAGTAATAAAACGACTGGGTTCTGCTAAAACAATGTCTTTTTCTGCTACACCGGCATTGTTTACTAAGCTATTTAAAAGCGATAGAATCAACTGTGGATTAGCATTTATTCGGTTGGTATTAGCATGAGCATCAGTGTTATTCATATTTATTTTGATGGTCACTTTCTCTCCAGAGACATACCCTTGGTTTTTATCTCCTTTAGTTTGATTGTAAAAGGAAAACAAAGCATCCCAAGCAGATTTTTCTGTTTTCTTTTCTGTTAATGAAAGCAATGTTTCTTTCAGCAAGCGATCTGTTTCTTCCTGCTTATTGAACGCATAATCCCACCAAAATCCAGTTTCTCCATTCCATGATGCAATTTCGGGATTGTGACTCCAAACTACACGACCCGGAAAAAAACCTTTAGCAACACCCTTCGGAACGTTTGCTTTATACCAAATCTCTAGCTCATTTGCTTTACTTTCTTTTGATGTATTAAAGGTGAACAGCGAAGCACTTCCAATGGCAATAATTAAAAACAAAAATGCTGCGATATATTTGGTTTCCAAAATCTTACCTTTTGCTTTTCTTAAAGCAATTACAGTCCCAGATAAAGTTAACAACCATATCACAAAGCTCGACATTATTGGAGCAGCTACTCTCATACATGGATAAAGTGCTCTTGACGGTTTGGGTACAACCCGTAATAAAAACCATAGTGTAGCCATTAGAGATACGATAATAAAAACGACCTTCGCAGGCATCTTTTTGCCAATTAAATAATGCATAAAAGACTTTATTTTTACAGGTAAATTTTTAATTCTTTCGCTTGATATCATGGTCTTTGTTTATAATTTATTTTACTTGAATAAAATCTATATAATCATAATTCATTGCACCAATCTCATCGGTATGAAGTGTAATTACTTGAATTCCTTTTCTTAAATGTATCGTAACCATATCCTCCAAATAATTCCAATGATGCCATTGTCTAAATGAAACAGTGTCTTCAGCAACATAAGTAGAAGGTATTAAAATTGAATTGGTTTCTTTCACATTATTAATAGAAAAAGATATTTTTCCATTCTTATTCGAAGTATACATAAGACCCAACTTATAATCACCTTCTGCTATTACATCAACGGTGTATTTGATCCACTCACCTGGTTCTGTCCAACCAACATACAATTGATTTTTGGTAGTTTCAACAAAGTTATATGTGGTATTATCAATTGGTGGATTCCGAAATTTTGTATAAGAAATATCTACTGCTTCATTAATACGAAACTCATTTAAGTAAGATCCATCCACTTTATTAAGCCCTCCACTTCCCGAATTTATCGTATCGCTATCATGAAAAGCACTCGCTTCACCTCCTACATCGAAATACTCACATTGAATTTTGCCAGGTACTACTTGAGCTCCCACACCATATTCTTCATCGCTAAAAGGAGTTCCTTTATAATTGTTTACACTGTTTGTTTTGCAAGACTCAACCAACCAGAACAACAAGATTACCAATGCGAATTTCAAAACTCTATTTATAATTTTCATAGCCAAATAACATATAGATTAAAACTTTATTTCACCCCTTTACAAAAGTGTTACTAATATTTGGCACTAACAAATATTTCAGGATTAATTAACTCCACAATAAAACTGATTACATTTAAAAATGTTATTTTTGATGGACGTCCATATAGTTAAAATAAGCATTGAAATAAAGATGAAAGACGAAAAAATAAAACGGGATAATTCTGATAATCCGAATAAGCAAAACAGAATAAAAGTCCTTCAGCTTATTCGAAATAAAAAAGAAATAACCCGCGCCGAAATCATAAAACTATCTGGACTAAGTGCTCCTACAATCACCAGAATTGTTGAGAATCTTGTTCAACAAAACCTTATTAAAACAGACGGCATTGGCTCATCTATTGGAGGAAGACGACCTCAACTCTTTAATTTTCAATCGAAAAACAACTATGTAATAGGGATTGATATCGGAGGCACTTTCATTCGTTCTGCACTTTCAAACTTAGACGGCGAATTTATATTCGAAATCCACCTACCAACAGACTTAAAAAATGGTTTTGAAGCTGTAATGCAACAGGTAGGCAATATGATTACTAAACTAAGTAAACGGGCAATTGAAAAAAACTTAACACTAAGGGGCATTGGCATTGCTATTTGCGGTATGGTTAATAAACAAACTGGAATTGTTGAATATTCTCCAATTTTTGGCTGGAAAAAAGTAGATGTAGCTAAAGCCTTAAAACCTTTTACACCACTAAATATTGCACTTGGCAATGTCGTTCAACTTTTTGCGCTTGGAGAATTACTTTATGGTGTTGGGAAAAAATACAGCGACTTTATTTGTGTAAACCTAGGTTATGGAATTGGTTCGGGAATTATTATTGATAGTAAACTTTTTGGAGGAGCTGATGGAATTTCTGGTGAAATAGGCCATATTGTTGTGAATTCAAATAGTTCACGTAAAGGTCTTGATGGTGTTTCAGGAACCCTTGAGGCCGAAGCGTCGGGTCATGGAATTGAGGCAATAGCAAAGAAACAAGCCCTTTTCAGAAAGGACAGTATCCTACACTCGATTGAAACTTCCAAAATTAATGCAAAAACAGTATTTGATGCAGCTAAAAAAAATGATGCTTTGGCAAACGAAATACTTGAAAATGTAGCTAATTCGATTTGTATTGGCATCGATACCCTTATTAAACTATTCAATACAACTTGTATTGTACTTTCTGGCGGACTAATTGAGAATGAACCAATTCTATTAGACTTAATATGCTCAAACATGCCTAATTTTTCAATGAAATCTGTTTCTCGCTCCGTACCAATTTTGACTTCAAGTTTTGGAGAAAATGCAGCATTAATGGGCTCCTTTTCCTTAATACTTGAAAAAATATTGAAACTAGAACACAGTCCCACCCATTTATAACAGAACGAAACTCCTCACCGCGAGATGCTGGGAATCGAGCTTACAAGATCAACGGAACTTATCTTGCACATAAGAGCCCTCAACTTTCGCTCGACCGATATAATTCATTATAATTATTTCACAAAAAGCAAACGTCACGTTAGCATCAATTCTTCCTTGCAACCAAATTATCCATAAGCTATCTCAACCCTATTTTTACCAATTCCAAATTACACTTTAAAAACATTTTTGCTATCTACAGATTACAAAAACATACTTTAATTACTACTTTTGTATTTCAAAATTTTAAAAATGGAGTTTTTTAAAGCAGCACATCTAAACCTTATCAATAACTCGAAAAGTATAATTCGACGTGATTTGATGGATGAAATCAACTGGAATCACCGGCTGATTGGTATCAAAGGTTTTCGTGGCGTTGGGAAAACCTCATTTTTAATGGATTACCTGCGCGAATCGAATAAAAACATTAAAGATACTTTATACATTAACCTCAACAGTTTTTATTTCACTGGGCGTAAAATATCAGGATTTGCTGATGAATTTTACAAAAGAGGTGGAAAATTATTGGTGATCGACCAAATCCATAAATATCCCAACTGGGATCAGGAACTTAGGGAATGCTATGATAATCTTCCTGATCTAAAAATTATTTTTTCTTCTTCTCCTGTTTTAAGAGTGCTTGAAGAGAATGAATATCTGAAAGATGTAGCTAAAGTATATCACTTGCCAGGTTTATCATTCCGCGAATTTTTAAATCATCAAACCAAACAAAATTTTAAGAAATATACTTTCGAAAAATTGCTCGAAAACCATGTAAATATTGCAACAGAAATAACCAATAAAGTAAAACCTCTGGCCTATTTCAACGAATATCTTGAGCATGGTTATTACCCTTATTTTCTAGACCGTCGTTCTTATTTTTCCGACGATTTATTGAAACACATAAATCTTGCTCTCGAAATTGATGTAACGTATTTAAATCAGATTGAACTGAAGTACTTGCCAAAATTACGTAAATTGCTTTATGTAATTGCCAACGAAGTTCCATTTACGCCCAACGTAAGTAAGCTCAGCAACGAGATTGAAACCTCTAGAGCTACAATTATGAATTATTTACGTTACTTAAAAAATGCAAGGTTAATAAACCTATTATATACAAACGGCGACGAAGACAATCAAAAAAAACCCACTAAGGTCTATTTACAAAATACCAATTTATTAAATACTGTTGCTCCTGGAAATAGAGACAATACTACATTTCGTCAAACCTTTTTCTACAACCAGGTTGCGACAAAAAACAGTGTTAAATCGGTTGAAGGATTTGATTTTAAGGTGAACGACAAATACCTCTTCACTGTAGGAGGAAAATATAATGAACCGGCAAAAGCAAATGGATATGCTGCTGCCGATAGAATTGAGATTGGTGAAGGACATAAAATTCCATTGTGGCTTTTTGGCTTTTTATATTAAAAAGCCAGTCATTTTGGAAATGGTCATTAGACAATAGTCATTTAGGAAAAAGTAAAACAACAATTAACCAATGACAGTGAGCAAAGCGAACGAATGACTAATGACCAAAAATTGCGCAGCAATATTGAAATGACTGTGAGAGCAGCGAACATTTTTGAAGTGAAACGAAATAAAAAATAAAATATACAAACTCTAATAAATTATGGCTAAAGAAAAAAAATTCGTAACATGCGATGGTAACTATGCTGCAGCACACATGAGCTACATGTTCAGTGAAGTGGCTTGTATCTATCCTATTACGCCTTCATCAAACATGGCAGAGTATGTCGATGAGTGGGCAGCGAACGGAAAAGTAAACATGTTTGGACGTCCAATACGTCTGGCTGAAATGCAATCAGAAGGTGGAGCTTCAGGTGCTGTACACGGTGCATTGCAAAGTGGTTCATTAACCACAACCTATAC
>JAQIBQ010000348.1 GCA_027859005.1 Prolixibacteraceae bacterium
TTCTCGGTCGTCAATTGCTTTAAGTATTGGAGCCCAAGCAAATTTCTTTAAAATGAAGAAAACAATACCAAAAATTAATGTGGTCCAGATAATAGTTCCTAAATGTGGTAATAGAAACATAATTTATTTTGTTTTAATTGTTTCGAATAAAAAGCGCTGCTGTATGGCAATCCCATAATCAGCAGCACTTGTTTTTTACAATACGGCTAACAGAACGCAAACAATTACAGCAAGGAAGGCAACACCTTCAATAAATGCTGAAACTACGATTAGGTTAGAACGGATATCTGCGCTAGCTTCTGGCTGACGTGCAATTGCTTCCATAGCAGCAGCGCCAATTCTACCAATACCAACAGCAGCAGCCATTGCAGCTAAACCTGCACCTAAACCTGCGCTCAATTTTCCGAGGGCCAATTCGGCCAATACCATTAAAGTTGACATAATAAACTAATTTATGGTTAATGTCCATCGTCGGTTGCCATACCGAAGTACATTGCCGACAATAGGGTAAATATATATGCTTGAATAAATGACACTAATAGATCGAGCAACAACATAAAAATTGAAAAAGCAATGGAGATGATCGATGTTCCTGCACCAACAACAGGACTTAATACAGAGGACATCAAAAAGATTAATGCAACTAATACGGCAATAATCATGTGCCCTGCCAGCATGTTGGCAAATAAACGAATCATTAATACAATTGGTTTAATAAAAATGCCGGCAATCTCAATTATGGGCATTAAGGGGATGGGTAGTTTCATGTAAATCGGTACAGGAGGATTTACAATGTGGGCCCAATAATGCTTGTTCCCATTAAATGAGGTTACTAAAAAAGTAATACTAGCCAATACCAAAGTAACAGCTATGTTTCCGGTAACATTTAACCCTAATGGTAAAATCAATCCAATTAAATTGGCTAATAACACAAAGGTGAAAAGGGTTAAAAGGTAGGGAAGTAGTTTTTTGTATTTCTTACCTGCAAAAGGTATCGCAATTTCATCGCGAACAAAAAGCACTAACATTTCAACTACATTGTGGAGTCCTTTTGGAGCAAGTCCTTTGTTTGCTTTTGCCTTGCGAGCTCCCTTAATTAATACGATTAGCATTATTAACGAAACAATTAAAGCTCCAAGTATGGTTTTTGTTAACGAAATATCGAAGGGAACAATTTCTGAACCGTCGTTTAATACTTCAACAATTTTACCATCGTTAGTACCACCTTTTGCCATCTTAAAATGAAACCCTTCTTCTTGATGGAGCAACTTGTTCGATAAGAAAATATGCCATCCTGAATGTTCACTTCGAAGAATAACTGGTAGGGGAATTGAATAATGTTTTTCGCCAATGGTAATAAAGTGCCATTCGTGCGAATCATTTACGTGTTCGAAGATATATTCAACCGTATTGAAACCTTCTGAATGTTCTTCTTCGCTTGCCATTGAGATAAATGGTGTAGCCATGAAGAAAAGGGCAATTATAAAAATCTTTTTAATCCACTCCATATGCTTGCGTAAATCGAGGGGTAAAAATAAACATTTTATCTAGAAAAAGTACAAATAAGGAATGTAATTAATTGAAATTATTAGGCTTTTGATTCATTGATTAGTTTCATAACTGATCTAACCTCGTATACCGCATAGGCTACATAAAGTATGAGGTAAACAATAAGGAAGTTAACGGCGTTTTCTTCGTCAAAAATAATGTAGAAAACACCAAAAATAATGTAAATGAACATTTTCAAGAAAGAAAGCATCATAAATTTGAAGCTAAAGCGAGATACATCGTTTCGTGTAATCTTTAGCATGTAGCGGTGTAGAAGCAAGGTCGAAACGTAGTAGAAAAACAGTACAAATGGAAAAACAATTAGAAAGTACTGTTTGAAAATTGAGAAGAATAATAATATCCCAACACCTAATATTATTAGGGTGAAGGTTGAAAGTCCTTTTAAAAATTTAGAAAAATTATTCTGCATAACCCGTAAATTGACCTAATTCGTAATTAAGGCAATAGTGATGTGTGCCTACACAAAAAATAGTAAATAAAATTAGATATTTTATTTAGATTTTTCTCCTGATGTATGATTCATTTTGCAATTTCCAGAAAAGATAGCACCTGGTTCAATCATTAGTTG
>JAQIBQ010000371.1 GCA_027859005.1 Prolixibacteraceae bacterium
GAAATGCGGTTTTATATATTTTGTTAGTCAGGGTTTCACTTTGAGTGAAACCCTGACTTGATATTTTAATCAGCCAACTTAGCTACTAAGTACTCACGATTCAACCTTGCAATGTGTGAAATGCTAATTGATTTTGGGCATTCCAATTCACAAGCACCGGTATTGGTACATCCACCAAAACCAAGTTCATCCATTTTAGCAACCATGTTTTTTGCGCGGCGTTTCGCTTCAACTTTACCTTGTGGTAGCTTAGCCAATTGTGAAACTTTTGCAGCAACGAACAACATTGCCGATGAGTTTTTACAAGTAGCAACACAAGCACCACAAACAATACACGAAGCAGCATCCATAGCCTCTTCAGCGTCGTCGTAACCAATTGGGATAGCATTACCATCGGGAATACCACCCGTGTTTACCGATACAAAACCACCAGCTTGTTGAATCTTCTCAAAAGCAGTACGGTCTACAATCAAATCTTTGATTACAGGAAATGCACCAGCTCTCCAAGGTTCAATGGTAATGGTGTCGCCTTCGTTAAACGAGCGCATGTGCAACTGACAAGTTGTGATTTCACGATCTGGTCCGTGTGCACGTCCATTAACGTATAAAGAGCACATTCCGCAAATACCCTCACGACAATCGTGGTCGAAAGCGATAGGGTCTTTGTCTTCGCGAATTATTTTATCGTTCAAAATATCGAGCATTTCAAGAAATGAAGTTCCTTGTGAAATATTCTATATTTCGTAAGTTTCGAAGCTGCCTTTTTCTTTGGCACTATTCTGCCTCCAAACTTTTATATTTAATTTTTGTAATGTAATATCTGCCATGTTTTTAGATTTTAGATTTTTAGTATTAAGTATTAAGATTTAGGTAGTTGCTTCTTGAAACTAAATACCATTTTATGAATTTCCACTAATGTGGATAAAAGATATTTAGATCTATTTTCATCAATATAATTTAGATCACCACAAAGCAATATCAAAGTCTCAAGTTCAAATGCACTACCCTGAGCAATATCCATAAATCGATTAAGCTCTTTATTAGTATTACGTCCACATCCTTCAGCAATGTTGGCCGGAATTGAAACAGCACTCCTTCTAATTTGAGAAGTAATACCATATATCTCAGCCTTAGGAAATCCATCAGTAGTCAAATAAATCTCTTTGACCAATTCACGGCTCTTTTGCCAAACTTTCAATTCCTTGTAACGATGCATCTCTTAATACTTTGTACTTTTTGTCTTAATACTAGGTATTTCTTATCTCAATACTTTGTACTAATAATCTTAATACTATTTATAACTTCTTTGAGTCAATTTAACATTCTCGAAAACCAAATCTTCCTTATTTAATACAGGATCTTTGTCTTCGCCTTGATGTTCCCAACAAGATACATAAGTGAATTTTTCGTCGTTACGTTTTGCTTCACCTTCTTCAGTAGCAGATTCCTCACGGAAATGACCACCACAAGATTCATTACGATCCAGAGCATCCTGTGCCATTAACATGCCCATTTCGAGAGCATCGGCCACACGACCAGCTTTTTCTAATTCAGGATTAAGGTTGTTCATTTCGCCTGGAATTTTTACGTCTTTCCAGAACTCAGCTTTCAATTCCTTGATACCATCAATAGCTTTCTGTAAACCTTCAGCATTACGGCTCATTCCAACATAATCCCACATGTACTGACCTAGTTTTTTGTGGAAATAATCAACTGGTTGAGATCCTTTAATATTGAATAATTTCTCCAAACGGCCAACAACTTCTTTTTCGGCTTTATCAAACTCAGGAGTTTTCACATCAACCTTAGGATTCATAATTTCGTTGGCTAAATAATCACCAATGGTGTATGGCAATACGAAATAACCATCGGCTAAACCTTGCATTAATGCAGAAGCACCCAGGCGGTTAGCTCCGTGATCAGAAAAGTTTGCTTCACCAATGGCATACAATCCTTCGATGTTGGTCATCAAGTTGTAATCCACCCAAAGTCCACCCATTGAATAGTGAATGGCAGGATAAATCATCATTGGCTCTTTGTACGGATCGGTAGCTGTAATTTTTTCATACATCTGGAATAAGTTTCCATAACGCGCTTTAATTACATCAATTCCTAAACGGTCAATTGAATATTTGAAATCTAGATAAACTGCTTTTCCAGTATTGTTTACACCAAAACCTTCGTCGCAACGCTCTTTTGCTGCACGCGATGCAACATCGCGAGGAACAAGGTTACCATAACTTGGGTAACGGCGCTCTAGGTAGAAATCGCGATCTTCATCAGGTATATCATTAGGACCAATTTCGCCTTTTTGAAGCTTAACTGCATCTTCTTTTTTCTTTGGTGTCCAAACACGACCATCGTTACGAAGTGATTCTGACATCAATGTCAGTTTCGATTGCTGATCGCCGTGAACTGGAATACAAGTTGGGTGAATTTGAACGTAACAAGGGTTTCCGAAATAGGCTCCTTTTTTGTAACACTGCCAAGCAGCCGATCCGTTACAACCCATTGCGTTGGTTGATAAGAAGAATACGTTTCCGTATCCACCAGTTGCAACAACAACAGCGTGTGCACCATGACGTTGAACTTCGCCTGTTACCATATCGCGAGTAATTATACCACGCGCTTTTCCGTCTTGAATAACTACATCGAGCATTTCCTGACGAGTGTGCATTTCTACACTGCCTTTAGCAATCTGGCGGTTCAAAGCACTGTAAGCTCCCAACAACAACTGCTGACCAGTTTGCCCACGTGCATAAAATGTACGACTTACCAATACACCACCGAATGAACGATTCGCTAAAGTACCTCCATATTCGCGAGCAAAAGGAACACCCTGAGCAACGCATTGGTCAATAATCAATGGTGAAACTTCAGCCAAACGATGTACGTTAGCTTCGCGTGAACGGTAGTCACCACCTTTAATGGTATCGTAGAATAAACGATGAACAGAGTCGTTATCGTTTTGGTAATTTTTTGCGGCATTAATTCCACCCTGTGCAGCAATTGAGTGTGCACGGCGAGGACTATCTTGGTAACAGAATGCTTTTACATTGTATCCCATTTCAGCAAGTGAAGCAGCAGCCGAAGCACCAGCCAAACCGGTACCAACTACAATCACATCCAGTTTTCTTTTATTGGCGGGGCTTACCACTTTAATATTTTCTTTGTGCTGAGACCACTTCTCGGCTAAAGGCCCTTCCGGTATTTTGTTTTCAATTTTACTCATAGTCATCTTTTTTCCGATTAAAACTTAATCATGAAATACAACGGTATCGAACTAAATCCGATAATAAAAATCCATCCAATAATGTTGGCAAGAACAAACAAACGTTTTCTCCAAATGATGTTGTTCAATCCAATGGTTTGAAAAGCTGACCAGAACCCATGTGTAATATGCAATCCTAATAATGCACCACCTGCAATATAGATCAAGCAGTATATTACACTCCCTTTAAAAAGAGTCGTAACCAATGCATAAGTATTATGCATTCCTTCAACAGAACCAGTACTCATTTCGAGTAATGGACTACCTGCGACTTTAATTTTCCACCAGAAATCATAAATGTGAAGACCTAAGAAAACCAAAATCATTGCTCCTAATATTAACATGTTACGCGAAGCCCAAGAACTATTAATCGCCTGACTGGATTTGTTGTATCCAACTGGTCGGGCTTTCATGTTTTGTACTGTAATCATCAACGACCACAGAATGTGGACCAAAAAACCAATAGCCAATACTGGCTCCATGATTTTAATTAACGGATTAGTCGCCATAAAATGGGCCGCAACATTGAAGAGTTCACCACTGTCGTCAAATATCAACAAAAGGTTGATAGACATGTGAATTAGAATAAAGGTAATTAGGAATAATCCTGTTACACTCATCAATAATTTACGACCGATAGAAGCGCTCAATAAACTTCCTTTGCTCATAAGAATCTTATTTATTGTTATTTAAGCTATTATTTCTCTTTTAAAGAATCACAAAAATATGGCGAAACAGCATGTAACGCAATTTTTTAGCCCTCAAAAAGCTTATTTAAAACAAATCTTTGAAGATTTTTTGCAATTGTTCATACTTGTGTCAGTAACCACCTCAATATTAACAAATATATACCTTTTTAGATATGTTAACTCAAGGTTAGTTTTCATTTTATAAAACATATTGATGTTAAATTTTCAAAAACTAGCAAAATGCTTATCAAGGTATATTAGCCTATCATAAACATATTCCTCAATGTATTTTGATTCAGATTCAATATCAGGTAATGAGATTGGCCATTTTAATAATTCTCTATCGGAAGCCCCAGACATTGTGAAATCTTTGTAATACGAGTAAAATAGACCGTTAATATTATCGAAGGTATAAATGGTTTCTCGCAATTGCCACCACCGCTCAACCACTTTTTCCTTAAAACCGTTCGGGTTAACCTCGGCTAAACGATTGTATATTTCAAAAGTAGTGATGCACCCAAAGGGGTCTCTTTCATCTGAGTTCCAATTACGGCCCCATGTTGCATCAAAATCCCAAGGACAAGTATAAAATGCTGAATCTTTATCTTTTGTAGCAACAATTAAATTTTTCCCAAAATTGTCGTACCCTTTAATAAGATTAATTAGATGATAAAAATCAATTAGTTGATCAACAGAAATATATTCATTGTATCTCATTGCAAATTCAGCATCCGACGAATTTACCATAAAGTCAACTAAGCTATACAGTGGATCCCAACATTTAGTCTCACTTCCTCCTGGATGAATTTGATACCACCCGTCCCATGATTCATTACAGGTACTAGTATCAGTAACTCCATGAAACCTTGTTACATCGGTCCAGTCTTCGCTTTTATAGATGTACCCATAGTTTGCCACATCCGTTTTTAGATTTAATGTTTTCCCATCAACCCGCTGGCTCACACAGTACACACCTACATATTCATTGTTTAAAAAAACCTCAACATATTTACCTTTTATTGCACTTGGTAGTACATCCATGCCTCTTACTACAGCATCGTCTTGCATTTGCTCCCACAAATCAAAACTTACCCTGTTTCTCGATAAAGCAAGATCAATGTACACTCCATCCAAAATCCAATCATCATCTGATTTCATTCCAAACAAGGAAACATTTTTAGTATCATCCGTTTTGGGACTATCCAGAATCTCAAACCCATACGATTTTTTTGGACGAGACATTGCAGATTTACCCCTCATTTCAATACCACAAAAATAACTCGATGTTCCTTCTGAAAAGTCTGAAATACTCATTTTGGCCAAGATTTTTGGTTCATCAGGAATTGATTTTTCCTTATGAATAATTTCAACAATAGGAAGACTTGTAAAGGATAGTTTATAGTTTAAAGATTGTCCATTATTTTCGAAGCTAATATCGAATATTGATTCTTTTTCAATTTTTCCAAAATCATATGAAGAGCAATTATCCAGTTCTTCGTTATTGATCTTAACATTACTGTACCCATAAAAGGTGATTTCAGCTTCATAATTATCATAACCATCAATTGTAGCTAAAGCCAATTGATTCATATCATCGAAAAATACTTCACAATTATCAAATGCTAAATACGACTGATCACCAAAATAGACCGGATCATAATTCACCTCTCTGAAACAGGCACTTAACAGGATTACTATTAAAAGAAATGCTATAGCCCTAAGTATATTGTGCTTTGCTTTTTGTAACATAGTTAAAACTTACAGGTATATGCAAGCCCAAGTGTATAATAAGTATATGGGCAATAAGAACTCAGTTCCCTATCGATTCGGTAGTAGGCTTTAAGTCGATGACCTTTGATTAATTTATATTCAGTTCCCAAAATAAACTTTATTTTCTTAAAACCATATCCGCCTTCATTGATATATGTATAAGCTTCGGAAATAAAATAAGGAGTAAAATCAGTTTTCCTAATATCATACTTAAGCTTGATACGGTATTTTATGCTATTTTTTCTTTCGCTAATAATGAACTCATCATCAATGTTTTGATATTTAATTCGGAAATAATTCTTTAGCCGTTGCAATTTATAATTAACTTCAACCGATGCAGCAAACATGTGATCAAATTTGAAAACATCCGAGAAATTTTTTCGTTGATTAATGCCTCTGTATTTCAATTCTGCCGATAAGTACTTTAATGGTTTATATTCAATACCAATTTCTCCATGAATTTTATCGAGTTCTGAAATATCTTTTTGAAAACCAAATTCAGTTTCAGCAAATAGAAACCATTTTTTAGATAATTTTTTCTCAATGCCAATTGAATTTCTCATTTTTAAATCGCTAACAACCTTGCTAGTTTCTCCTATAGAAAGGAATGGAATAAAAACAATTATTGACAAAATCGCAACCTTACAAGCTCTCATACAGTTCTTTATTCTAATTTGGTGTTTTCAAAAACCAATCTTTCAGGAAATGCCAGCCAAAATTTTCGAACCATATTCCAACTATTCTTTTTGTTATTCTTAATGGTTGAATTTTTAACAGTCACCTTTCCCTCAATAGAACGATCATAATTATCACCATATCGAACACCGATATAATTGTTGCTAATTTCACAATTATCAATAATAACAGAATGGTTTTCAGAGCTAAACCCAAGCTCAACTCCTTGCTGACAATTAGTAATTAAACAGTTAGAAATTGTATGTAATTTGGTAGCTGGACTAACGCTTGAAAGAGCTAATCCCTCGTGCATGCAAGCTTCAAAAACACAGTTATCAATGGTAACTTCTCCGCCTTCGTTTCCACCTGAATCTATACCATCATCTTTGGTATACATAAACATTGAATTGGAAATATGAGCATTGGTTTGATTAAGATACAATCCATCGTTATCATCATCTTGGAAGATCAAATCGTCGTTTGGGAAATCAGAAAAATATGAATTTTCAATCTTGGTATTTGTTGAATTAAACTGCCCAGTGGTTTTTACACGTTGTATTATAGAATTGGAAATATCAATATCACAGTCTCTAGGAAATAGAACTTGACCAGGAGAATCAAAGAAAAAACAAGATTCAAATTTCTGGCTTGTATTATTCCCTTTAAACAAGGCTTGATGGTTGGCATGTCCATATTGATATTCTTCACTTTTATGAAAAGAAAAACGAGCAAAGAAAGTGTGCTTAGCCAATATCTTCGAACTCGACCGTTCAGAAATAAAACCTCCAAAATATTTATTGGGAGAAGAACAAGTAACAAGAATTGGATTGTCGCGTGTTCCATTAAATTCGATTGGTCCGGAGTTAATGAAATTTACACCTTCATCAATCAATAAAATAACGCCTTCTTCCAAAATTAAACTGCCGGTTGAAGTAATGTTTACATCATCAGCAACACGATACACCGAATTTTTTCCTAACACCAGCTTTTCACTTATTTTATTAACAAGAACAGTGGGCAAAACTTCATTTTTAACTATTGTGGTAGACAAAGTCTGATTCCCAACCCTAAGATTTAAGGTAGATTCATTATTTAAAATAACGGAAACACTACCAATTCCTCGCTTTAAATTAAAGGATTTACCCAATAACTCGCACTGTGCATATTGATCATTCTTTGTATTCCAGCCTTTGGCACTTACTACAAATGGTATTTCAATACCTTCGATATATTTTGACGGTTTAATTATTTCTAACTCGCCATCTATTTTTTCGGAAAAAGGTATGGGTGAAGGTGTACGCTCTGGTAATCCCCATTCAGAATATACATCTCCATCATAAATTCTATTCGTACTAATCAATACAAATACTGTTGTATCTACCTCTTCGATAACCATTTCATAAAAACCTGCATTATCTAGTTCATAAATACCTTGAACAAAATCTATATTTTCACCATTTATCGTAACGTTTGACACATTTCCCTTTTCAATTACCAACGGAGCTTTATATTCCTGCATGTTTTTAATACGGCTTACCTTAATATCGCCTGAAAGTAAATCATCATCACCACTGCATGAATACAATATAATTCCAAGAATAAAGTAGGAACATAACAATTTTAAATGGCTAATTTTATTTGATGTTGGTTTCAATTTTTTTGATTTGATATTTGTTCATTTATCCATTCTATTCGCTCAACTAACAAAGTACGTTTACTTTTTATATTCTTCTGAAACAAATTCCAGTTTGTTTTATTTGCATCATATTTAGACTGGTCAACAATTTCTGAAATTTGATAAAACGGGGTTAACGTATTTTCAAGCTCATCGAACATTTCATTAATCCGAGCAACCGTTAATTCAGACATAACATACTCTAATTCAACTAAGTATTTTCCGTAAAGATAATCGTCGGTAGCAATTATATAATCAATATCCTCTTCGATGGAAAATATCAATCTACCATCCAGTACTTCCAGCACATCGTCGTAGGTTTCATAATAACGATCGCCCAGAATTCCTCCTTGCCCCCAAGTTTTGCCAACCTCATGAGGCTTATCCGCAAAAATATCGTCGTAATCCCAAGGTAATATATCAAAATAAGTTTTGCCATTTTGATCAAATCCATAAAAAGAAATTTCATCAACATAATCGCCATTCTTAAGAATAAAATCGATGGCCATTTTCCGCATGTAATTCGACAAATTTAATTCGTTAGAAAGTTTAATGTAAAGCTCCTCTCCTGAATAATTTACCAAATATTGATACCAATTCAAATAAATATCCCGATAGTAACTTTCATCTTTAGTACTAATATCAGGGTTCAATTCAATTTTCTTTATTCCGTTTTTATAATACCTACGAATAACCACCTCAGCGTTATATTCACGATAAAGGAAATGCTCTGGGTCTTCAACAAAAAGATATAACCCTTGATGTTCGTTATTAAAACTAACTTGAGTAAAAAAAGAATACAGCGGCCAAAGACCTACTTCCGATAATAATTTATGTGATAAACCATTCTCGATGTAGGTATAATCATAAACTAAGGATAGCAATTTAAAAACTTCGAATCGATAACTTGTATCTTGATCGTTAACAAATTTACCATCCATGTTAACGGATAAACTTTTACGTTGAAAATTAGTTGTTGTTTGGCCTCTAACCTTCATGTTATCCAGCGAAAATATTACACCTTCAAAATCTAAAATAGGAGTAGGTAAAATTTCAAAACGATTATTACGAGAATCAAGAATGTTTTGCTTTGTGCTATCCTTCATGATAAAATTGAAAACAGCATTATCTTTACCAGGAATTATCAGTTCTTCCCTATAACATGAAACCATTAGCAAAGCCAAAACCAGTATACCTAATATATTTTTCAATCCTACTATTATTAGGTTGGTAAAAGTATTGTATATTCCTCTCAACCAAACTCAAAAATCATCAAAATATTTTAAATACAAAATTGCTTCGAAGGAAGTTGCAAATGGTTGAAGAAAACTTATCCAAACAACAAAAAGCTAGATAACTAAATTGTGCTTAATGCCATGCTGAAGAGAACACTGCTAAATACGAACCCAAACAAACCCAATTCACAATGG
>JAQIBQ010000379.1 GCA_027859005.1 Prolixibacteraceae bacterium
TTCTCGGTCGTCAATTGCTTTAAGTATTGGAGCCCAAGCAAATTTCTTTAAAATGAAGAAAACAATACCAAAAATTAATGTGGTCCAGATAATAGTTCCTAAATGTGGTAATAGAAACAATTACAAATAAAATAAATTAGGATGGCAGATATCCGACCAGCTGAAATTTCAGCAATATTAAAAGAACAATTAGCAGGCTTTACCACAGAAGCTTCGATGGAGGAAGTTGGCACCGTACTTCAAGTGGGTGATGGTATCGCTCGTATTTATGGTTTGCGTAATGTTGAATCTAACGAGATGATTGAATTCGCTAACGGAACTACAGGAATTGTTCTTAACCTTGAAGAAGACAACGTTGGGGCAGTATTGTTAGGATCGTCGGAAGGTATTCGCGAAGGCGATACTGTTAAGCGTCAGCAACGTATTGCTTCAATTCAAGTAGGCGACGGAGTTCTTGGACGTATAATTAACACCCTTGGTGAACCTCTTGATGGTAAAGGACCAATTGAAGGCGATCGCTATGAAATGGCTTTGGAACGTAAAGCTCCTGGTGTAATTTACCGTCAACCTGTAACAGAACCTTTACAAACAGGAATAAAAGCTCTTGATGCTATGATCCCAATTGGCCGCGGACAACGCGAGCTAATTATTGGCGACCGCCAGACAGGTAAAACTGCCATTGCCATCGATACCATTATTAATCAAAAAGATAACTTCGATAAAGGAGAACCTGTATACTGTATTTATGTAGCTATTGGTCAAAAAGGATCAACCGTTGCAAACATTGCATCGATGCTAGAGAAGCACGGTGCCATGGAATACACAACTATTGTAATGGCAACAGCTGCCGATCCAGCAGCTCTTCAATATTATGCTCCTTATGCAGGTGCTGCCATTGGTGAGTTTTTCCGCGATACTGGTCGTCATGCATTAATTATTTACGACGACTTGTCGAAGCAAGCTGTTTCGTACCGCGAAGTTTCGTTGTTACTTCGCCGTCCACCAGGCCGTGAAGCATATCCTGGTGATGTATTTTATTTACACTCACGTTTATTAGAACGAGCTGCTCGTGTAATTAATTCAAACAACATTGCCCAAAAAATGAACGATGTACCTGCAAGTATAAAACACATGATTAAAGGTGGTGGATCGTTAACTGCATTGCCAATTATAGAAACACAAGCCGGAGATGTATCTGCCTACATTCCAACCAACGTGATTTCAATTACTGATGGTCAAATTTTCTTAGAATCAAACTTATTTAATTCAGGAATTCGCCCTGCAATTAACGTAGGTATTTCTGTATCGCGTGTCGGTGGTAATGCACAGGTTAAAGCAATGAAGAAAATTTCCGGAACCTTAAAACTCGACCAAGCACAATACCGTGAATTGGAAGCCTTTTCTAAATTTGGTTCTGACTTAGACGCAGCTACAAAACGTGTGTTGGAAAAAGGTGCTAGAAATACCGAAATTTTAAAACAAGGTCAATACAAACCGGTTAAAATTGAACATCAAATAGCCATTATCTATTTAGGCGTTGAAGATCTATTGAGAAATATACCTCTTGATAAATTAAAGCAATTTGAAGTGGAGTATATCGATTCACTTGAACTAAACAACCGTGCTATTTTAGATGAATTAAAAATCGGTAAGTTAACTGACGAAATAAAAGAAGTATTGGCAAATCTTGCTGCCGAAATTTCTGAAAAATATAAATAACACTGCTGAATGGCTCAACTTAAGGAAATACGGAGCAGAATTGCATCGATAAAGAATACCAGACAGGTAACAAGTGCAATGAAAATGGTTTCGGCTGCCAAATTAAAAAAGGCGCAGGATGCTATTTTACAAATTACTCCTTACGATAAAAAATTGCATGAAATTCTTCAAAATCTAAGTTTAGGTGAAGTTGAATTCAATTCAGTTTTCTTTTCGGAGCCCGAAGTAGAAAATGTATTACTTGTAGTAATAGGTTCAAACCGTGGTTTGTGTGGTGGATTTAATACAAACGTATCGAAATTTGCATTACTACAAACAGCAGACAATTATAAGCATCAGCTTAAAACTGGTAATGTAAAATTTTTACCTGTTGGCCGACAAGTAGAAAAAGCTTTAAAAAGTAGAAAGGTAGAAATCTATAATCCTGAACATGATTTATTGAATGAACATGATTATAATGCTATTGCAACTGTTGCTCAACAGCTAATGGACCTATTTAGCAGTGGTAAATATCAACGCATAGATATTGTTTACAATAAATTCAAAAATGCAGGTGTTCAGGAATTAACAAGCGAACAATTTCTGCCTATCCCAAAACCAGAAGAAGATGAATTAGGCACCACTCGCCCTGATTACATTTTTGAACCAACACAAGAGGAGATTTTAACTTCCTTAATTCCTCAATCATTAAAAATGAGTCTTTTCAGAATTATTTTGGATTCGAATGCAGCTGAAAACGGAGCACGAATGACGGCCATGCATCAGGCAACCGACAATGCAACCGAAATGTTGAAGGAACTACAAACGAAATACAACAATGCTCGTCAGGCTGCTATCACCAACGAAATTCTAGAAATTACAGCAGGTGCAGAAGCATTGAAAGGATAAAGTAAAAAAGGTTAAAGGAAGCTCGTATTATTAATAACACCCAATGTTACTATTTTCTGCATTTCGCTTTTTTCCTTCCAGGTTGTATTTGAAATAATAAGTTGAAGTACCTACACCTTTGGCTTCTGATCCTCCATTTGGGTGATAATCGCCATTAATAGGATCTGCAAAAGCGGGATTTCCATGTAGGGTACTCTTGCCCATTATTGACTCGTTCAATTCACTTACAATTCTCCATTTTTTCCGATCGAAGTTTCGTTGCACCAAAGCATTTACATCGTTATAGCCAAACAAACAGCTGTTGAATTGAACCCAAATATTCGGGTAAGTAATTTTATCATTGGCAGTAACCGTTTCTGCTTCTCCTTCAATCGAGAACAACTTTCCTCCATAATTTTGATAAAAAATAGAATTTATTATTCGGCTTTTGGCAGGTACCTTTCCAAAGTTCCCGATTACAGCACCCTGTGTTGTTCCTTTATTATAACTCAAAGTTGAGTTTAGGAGAAAAAGATTTGAATTTCGATCGAGAGACAATGCACCACTTTCATCGAGAGTAGTGTTGTTAATAATCAAATCATTTATAAGAGTAAGTAAGCCAAATTCCTTTTTATTGGTATCGAAATAAATGGTTCCGCCTTCGCCGTAAGCAAAATTATTATCGAAAATACAATTGTAAAACTTAGTATGGTACCCATTATTAGAATTGCAATATATGGCAGCTGCGCCGCCGTTATTCCGAGCAACATTGTTTTTAAAAGAACAATTAATAATAGTAGGAGCAGCTCCAACAGATGCATAAAGAGCACCACCATCCTGATCAGCTTTATTGTTATCGAAATGACAATCTACAATACGAATGGTTTCGCCACCACCTAATAAATGTAAACCAGCTCCATAATGATGATGAAAACTACCACCAGATGCATTACCTCCTTGGATTGTAATTCCGTCAAGCCTTATATAGCTACTTGATGAGATAGAAATAACATGTTTTGCATAATTTCTACCACTTACAATAGTTCTATTCAATTCAGTATTTCTTTCCGAAAAATCAGTTTCATCACCTATAAATCCACCGTAAAAATACAGCCCATTTCGAAGATTAATATGAATTGGAGCATTGTATTTTCCTTTGGCAATCCATAGCTGACTTCCGTCCGGTACATTATCAATAGCATTTTGTAACGAAGTATAAGCATTCTCCCAACTGGTACCTGTTGAATTATTTCCTTCAATTGAAACATAAACGATTGGGCTATTCTTTGCTGCATTATACCTGTATTGTTCTTTCAATACAAAACGGTTGTCGTTGGTTCTATCGATAGGCAACAATGCAGGATTTCCAGCGATAGGACTACCAGAATCGTATCCAGAGATTGTATGCCATAAATTCCCGTCAACATCCTGAAATAAGTTGCCTCCTCCAGCATGAGGATAAAATTCATTTTGTTTTTTATACGGCCCGGTTAAGTTTTTTGAAGTAGCAAGTACAGCATCGAAGCGAATATCTGTTGATTGTTTATTCTGCACATGTTTGTCTGACCAAGTATTATTCCATTTTGCTCCTGTAAGCACATATGTATCGTCAATTTGTGTCAATTGAACACAACAATCACCTAAACGAGTTCCGTCTTCTAGAACTAATGTTTGGGGTCCTTGGGTAATAAAACCACTTAAATCAGAATTCAACTTTTGAATTAGGCCACCGTTCCAAATAAGATAACAAGTACTATCCTTGGCAGTAAAAATAGAAGCATCATTTCCTTTCACAAGAGGCTTATCTCCAGTTGTATTAATATAGGGACCTTGTGCCCTTCCCGATAAACTTTTCAATATACCCGATTGATTCGAATTTGAATTGGTATAGCTAAGCCAGAAGGTATTTTTTATGTAGTGAATTTCAGGGGCAATAATTCCTCGTTTCCGCCAACCATTTTCAATTGCAATTTCTTTTTGCCATTCAGCTCCATCGCCCTCAAAAGTCCATACATATCCATTAGTCCCAATGGGATTCCAATCGATTAAATCGTATGAAGCCCAAATTTTAATACCTTCTTGAACACCTTGCTTATCACCAGTTGTGCCAGTCAAAAAATAAGTATTATTAGGACCTATACAGATTGAAACATCGCTTATATTTTCTTCAACTATGTGGTTAACTATTGGAAGTGAAGGATCGTGTAGATCAATATAGGTTTCAACTACACGAATAAGACTATCTTTTTGATTGGCAAAAGATGCCAATACATTAAGCAGAATGAAAAGTAGAGGGAAAAAATACTTCATATTTTAAACTCGATGATCAAAATTGAACAACAAGCTCAAAAATAAGTATTTTATCAATTGAAATTAAAATGAGTTATCAACAATAAAGACAGAAACTTAAGCCTATTTTTGACCAAATTGCGACTTCAATAATTTAACTTGATTTTGTAACGATTCAACTTGCTCTTCCGTCGATTTCACATCAGAACGTAAATTAGTTAGTTCATTTTCTTTTTTAACTATATCGTTTTTAAGCCTTGAAATTTCACGATCTTTTTGATCCAACATACGTTCAATTGAATTGGTTGAACTTTCAGCATTCCTCAATTCAATATTCAAATCTTGCATTTCATTTCTAACATCATCTGTCTGAATTTTAAGCATATCAGCACTACGTTGAACACGTCTTATTTCACGGTCCTTTTCGGCTAATAACTGATTTAATCTTCTTTTTTCTACCTGAAAAGAAAATATCTGATCTTCAATATTCTCATTACTCGATAGCAAATCAGAATTTAAACCAACAACAATTTGGTTCAATGAATCGATAAAAGAATTTTTACCTACATTACTAACACGAAAATCGTTTTGATAATCGTTGAATTCAATACGCAAGGCCGTAACTTCGCTTGTTAGTTCTTTTACTCGTTGCTCTGCCTTGGTGCGGTAACTTTCCATTTCAATAAACTTCTTTTTAGCCACACACGAAGGAAGCATAAGAATACTAAGAAGAGCAAAAAAGAACAAGATATGAGTTAATTTCAATTTGGTTTGCATAGCTCAATTGGTTTTGAGAAATTTAAATTTCAACAAATTAGTACAAAAATAAAATAAAGTACTGCTATTTTAACGTTATAGAAATTGAAAATTGTATTTATTTTAGAATAAAAATTGAAAACCATGAATTATAAGGTTGCTTTTCTAGGAATTTTCTTCTCACTATTACTTAATAATAGCTTTGCACAAGAAAGCTTTCAGTTATCGGGTAAAGTCTTAGATTCAAAAACAAAAGATATTCTGGTATTTGTAAATATTGGAATTGAGGGAACATTAATAGGAACAGCCAGTAATGCTTTTGGTGATTTCACGCTGAAAATACCCAATGAGCTTGCCGATCGAAATCTATATTTTTCGGCTATTGGGTACGAGAATTTAACGTTTCCAATAGCGAAATACAATCAACAAAATCCAATAACTAAATTAGACCCCTTGAGTTATGGAATTGACGACATTGAAATAAGTTCTCAGTCGAAAGTATTGTACCGCATCATACGTCAAACATCGAAAAGCATTGCTGAAAATTACATCAACAAAGCCCTTAATTACAAGGCAATAGTTCAAAACGAAGTATATATCAATGATACTTTAGATAAAAAACGCGATGCACTACTCCTACTTTCAGATCTTTCAGGTTATGGGAATAGAAAAAATTCATTTGAAAGCATCAACTATAAGGTATTAAATGTTGAACGAAATTTCGATATCATCTCACTAGAAGATGGAACAATGAATATCGATGATGTTTTAGCCTTTGATTTGGTACGTACAACGGGTAATATTTTTCAAATTAGCTATCTAAATGAATACGATTTGGAATTGATTGAAGATACGGTAATCGATGGAGATTCCGTTTCAGTAATTGCCTATCGTTTATTTAAACCCGACATAAGCCGAACTGGCGATTTGAATGCAATTGAATATAAAGGCAAATTATACATTTCGAAAGAAAGCAATGTACTGCTCAAAGCAGAAACTCACATTAAATCGGCAAAGCATAGTAAGCATGGAAGAACTATTTTTGTTGAGAAATCGAATGCATTTACGAATGTTGACTACCATGTAACAACTACCTATAAGAAAAGCTCTTCTGAATATTACCTTGATAGAATTTCGATGACAAAAAATTATACAAATTCATCTAATCAAACAGTAAAAGAAACATCTTCATTGATTGTTGTTAGTGTTACTACAAATCAACCAACTTTGCTTAAAAAAAGGCAATATTACGAGAACATGGTTTCGGATCCTGACTTCTGGTTAAGCAATAAATTGAGCAAGTAAAGGCCAACGCTCGATGTTCTACTTAACACCCACATCTATCACTACTGATTATGATTTTAGTCCTCTTTTCCTACTATTTTAGTAGTATTTGATTGTCCGCACCAATATTCCTCTACATTTGTAGTCTATTTACATGTAGACTAAATAAGATTACAGATGAAATACAAGATCCTATTACTACTCTTACTTGCTGTATTTGCGGGTAATGCACAAGAAAATAACTTTTCAAATGCAACGAATAAATTACTATCAAAAACCGATGAAAAAATAACAATTGGTGGCTATGCTCAAATTGATTATAACCAAGCGATAGATAATGATACATATCAAAATGGAAAATTAGATGTACATAGAATGGTGCTTCTTTTTGGGTACAATTTTTCGGATAAAACTCAATTTGTAACTGAATTAGAATTAGAACACGTTACAGAAGTGTACGTAGAACAAGCTTGGATCAATCATCGTATATCAAACGGTTTAAATTTTAGAGGAGGACTAATGCTCGTTCCAATGGGCTTGATAAACGAATATCATGAACCACCAACATTTAATGGAGTAGAGCGTCCAAGCGTTGATAAATATATTGTTCCAACAACATGGCGAGAAATTGGTGCAGGTATAAACGGGTATTTCTCATCGACAGGCATTAGCTACCAAGCTTATTTGTTAAATGGATTCAATGGATATAATGGAAGTGCAAAATTGGGCGGAAAGAGTGGTTTACGGAGTGGTCGTCAGAAAGGTGCAGAATCATATATAAGTTCACCTAACCTTGCACTAAAGGCCAACTGGAATGCAATTCCTGGATTAAAAATTGGCGTGTCGGGTTATTTTGGTAAAACACAATCGACTTTATACAACGAGCTTAACAAGAACGATGCTGCAGCAAAAGCTCAGGCCGATTCATCGGTTGTAGGTATCTCAATGCTTGGCATTGACGGTGTATATGCAATCGATAATTTTGAATTCCGTGCTCAATACATACATGCAACTTTATCAAACACTAAAGCCTACAATAGATTTACAGGGAGCGATGTTGGTAGCGCATTACAAGGTTTTTATGTTGAAGGTGCATACAATTTTAAACTAAAAAATGAAAATGAGTATGTACTAAGTCCTTTTGTTCGTTACGAAAACTACAATACACATTTAAAAGTTGACGATTCACTAACTTTAAACGATGCATACAATCGCTCAGAAATTACAATGGGTGTAACGTTTCAACTAAGCAGAGGAGCAGTTCTAAAAGCCGATTATCAATTGCTAAGTAATGCTGCAACAACAGAAAGTAATACACAATTAAACCTTGGTATTGGTATTTGGTTCTAATACAAATTGCACTTTAAAATGCCGCAAGCATTTTAAAAGTTTACAACAGTTAATGCCGATCATACAACAAAGGAGTAAACTGAACGAAGTGAAAGTATGCGACATTTTGTTGTCAAATCGGTATAATTCTTAAATTATGGGAATGTTATTCATAAACATCTTATTAATGCTTGCTCAAATAAATTCGGGTAATCATTCTATCTCGGAACAATTAGAACGAAGAATTGAGAAAGTTCTCAAACCATTGTACAAAACAGAGAACATAAACTATGAATACATTTCGGGAAGCGAATTCACGGATTTATACACGCTACAAAAAGATTCCCTCTTTTTGGGATATATGGCTTTGACTAGTTCAAAAGGACGCTTAGAAAGGTTCAACTATGTTATTGTATATTCACCTGAAGCTTGTGTGCTAAAAGTTAAGGTCATTCAATATAACTCTACCAGGGGAACAGAAGTGACAGCAAAAAGATGGTTAAAACAATTCGAAGGAAATTGTGGTGATTCTTTAATTTATGGAAAGGATATTCAAGCCCTAAGTGGTGCTACTTATTCCGCAACTTCAATAACCGAAGATATTCCAATCGTTACCCAATGGGTAAAAGAAAATACAATGAAATAGCTATAATTATTTTTTGAGTTTAAATGGGTTGCCAAAATTAATGGTGACCCATTTTTGTAGCGCCCGACAAGGCATTAACATGCACCATTGTATCAAATTTAACTTTCTCAGGGTCTTTATAAATTGCATTCCGAATGGTTTGAGGAGATACCTTCAATTTGCCTGTTAGTAATTCAGGACGATTGAAATTAAGTAAGCAATTTCGGTAAAAATCAGGATCTTTTTGTGGCACAACAAATGGCTTCCCACATGTCCCATCTTCGGCAATGTGTGCAATAAAAGTACGTGTATGTATACCATCTATTCTACGACTGCTAAATATTAGCCACCTCCCGTTACTCGACCACGAATGATAGCTTTCAGTTTCGTTACTGTTCAATTCAGATGCAATACGGTATTTTTTGGTTTTCAAATCCATTATATACAAATCACTTATTTTGTGATGGATGGTGAAATAGCCATAATCCGTCATGTTAAAAACAAGAAAATTCCCATCGGGCGAAATACGTGGAAATGTTATACTTTTTTGCACTTCGTAAGCCGATATCAGGGTATCAACTTCTCCCCATTTGTTCTCCTCAACATCGTAAGGGATATTTACTAAACTATACCTTGCCAAAATACGATCAGTTTCATCGCTTGCTGGAGGCGCACTAATGTAATAGATCGACTTTCCATCAGCTGACCATTCGGGCAAATTTTCACGGTTATTGGTAGATACTTTAGGCGAAGTCGTTACAATTTTTGTTTCGCTATCGTATACTATTAAGTCAGAGTACTTATCGCTCACCTCAATACTTTTCCCTTTTAATGAATAAAACTGTTGATTGATTTTATTCACCGAAAAAGCAATAAAACGTCCATCAGGATGCCACGACGGATATACCGCTGAAGACATTGTAAAATCTGTTTTAGTATCCAACTTTTCCAACTTACCATCCTTCAACATTAAGGTCCCAGAATAAGCTGCTCTGACATGAAACAGCGATTTTTCAGGATCGTTATTGCAAGCAATGTGGCAATTTACACAACCCTTATCTATCGATGTATTTTTCACAATTGGTGATTCTTTAAAACTTTCCAAATCACGTTGGTAAATACCCATTTCATTCCAGAGAATATATCCCGAATTTATTAACCGATAAGTTAAATAACTATCGATGCTTTCATTGGCAATAAACTGTTCAATTGCTGAAAATCTTGACCATGTATCATTCTGTAAAACAAACACTTCAATTAGCATTGTTTCTCCCTTGTTGTTCTGTACTAGTTTCTTCCATTTCTTTTGATTGATTTGAATAGAAGAACTGCTACTTTCTATAAGAATTGGATTCCCTTTGGTAGAAGAAACCTGAACAATATAGTTGTCGCCCGGTTCTTCAATCATAAAATTTAAAGGAGCAATATTCAAAGGGATAGTAACTCCATCATAATCGGGAAATATTTGAGGAGTAGTTTCACTTGTAGCGTATTCCGTTGGTAAATCAGTTTTATTACAAGATGAAAGGGATACTACTATTGCAAAAACAAAAAACAGAAGGTTAGGTTTCAATATCATAGTTTGTTGCTTGTTCTATTTAACTATTCGTTTGCCAACACTAGCGTTGGTAATTTTAGGGCTTTGAAATAAAATATAATACCAATAAGTATTACTAAATTCTGCCATCCGCTGCTTGGCTAAAGCTTTGTCTCTGCCACATTCATTCTTTATACGAACAAATTGATTGAACCTATCAGTTGTTTCCTTTGATATAGAGACTTTACTTAGTATTTCATGATTCGGATTAATACTTTTTGTTACAATAAAAGCTTCTTCAACTACACGAGGGAAGTGCTTATATCCTGCATCATCGAGGAATTGTACATAAGGAATTAGTTCTTCTATTTGTTGGTTAAGTATTAAATATGCAAACATGTAATCTACCGCAAATTTATTGCTTGGATTTTGCATTATTAAATCGTGGAGCCGTAGTAGAGGCGACGAAGTAATTCTATCGAAAGTTGATATAAACGAACGTTTTTCTAGTATAATACTATCACTATTTAACTGTACCGTATCGTTCAAAAATGCTCTTTTATTTTCAACCCAAGCTTGCTCTCTAAGATTATTTCCTAAGACATTTAAGTATGTTTTTGCTGCCTTATATTCACCTTTAATCATACAATTATCAACCAAACGTTTTAAAACCCGCGGACTATAAAAAAGTAATGTTTGAGCTTCAAGTGCGTAATGTTGAGCTTCATTAATTGCACCTAAATCGAAATATAAATCGGATGCGAGAAGTGTTACTTCACCAGCAAAGGGTTCTTCAACAAATTGCGCTTGCGCCCCTAAAAGCTGCGGATAGGAAAACAACTCAACGAGCAATTCATTGTTGTGTGCCATTGCTCTGTTGTAATGAAAATTTATAGTTCTATCATAAGCGTCGGAATTAGCAGCCAAATCAATTACTTCATCCCAATTTTCATTTGCTGCTTCAAGATCAACACGAAGCTTCATCTTTTCGTTCTTTTGATCTATTCCCTTAAGTAAAAAGAAAGTAAATGCAATAAAAGCTATCAGTTGGGCAAGAATTAGAATATTGTTGTTTTGTTGTTTAGGCAAACTCTTTGGGAAAGGAAGTAATTTGTCAAACAAAAACATGACAAAATAACTAGCTGGAATAATGAAAAGAACAACATAAAACAAAAGAGAAGTTTTATAAGTTAATAAAACCGCCAAATTAGGAGTTGCTTTGAAATAGGAATCGACAATGCTTTCAAGAAAAATAAATTGATACGCAACAACAGGGATCAAGGCACCTATTACAACAACTGGCAGTGAATTTAAAAGTACGTTTCTTGTGTTGAATGAGAATGTTTGGATAAGCATTCCAAGTATGAAAACAACAAAATACATACCTCCACTAATAATGTATAAAAGAAAACCAAAAATAAGCACATTCAACCAAACAGGAACTTTCGTTTTCTTTATCGATATAACTGAAAAAAACAAAAAAGCACTTGTGAATAATATATTAATACTAACTGAAAAAGGGTACTTGTAATTTGTTTGAAGCACCAATAACAATAGTTGCGGTATTGGTATCAGTAAATAAACTAATGAACTATTTTTCCACTTAAGTTTTACAGAAAAATAAAATAAAATGGATACCAACAAACCTGTTAACGAAATAAGTATACTTCCTATAAATTTTGATTTGAAAAACTGAGCAATAAACAAAGCAAAGTATTCAGATAATCCACCGGCAAAGCATGAATATTTCTTAAAGAAAATTACATCAGTTTGAAAAGCAATTTGCTGAAAATGATGATGAAGGTTTGGAGCTATTCTATAAAAGCTAAAAAGAAAACTAAAAACAGCTAAAAGGCTTACTATGGAATAGATTATATAGTTTTTTGGCTTCATTAATTTTTGTTTTACATTACATAATATTTGGATGCGTGATACAATAGTCTTAACAAAAATAATAATACAGACTAATTCTCATTCAAATATACTTGTATAGCATGTATAAAAACAAAAAAAACGATGAATTAAATTCACCGGTTTTTTATATAATATTTGAAAATTGATTATTCAACTACAGTTACCCAATTGTGTGGATCATCAACACATCCATATTGAATATCAATTAATTTGTTGTAAAGTTTTTGAGAAATTTCACCAGGTTCATCGCCATACATGTATGTAATTTCTTTATCTGCATCGAAAATACTTCTTATTGGAGAAACAACAGCTGCTGTTCCACAAGCTCCAGCCTCTGAAAACTCAGCCAATTCTTCAACTGGAATTCTACGTTCTTCAATTGTTAGTCCAAAGTCTTTTGCCAATTGACGTAGACTTTTATTCGTTATTGAAGGTAAAATTGATTTTGATTGAGGTGTTACGTATGAATTTCCCTTTATTCCGAAGAAGTTTGCTGGGCCACATTCATCGATGTATTTTTTCTCTTGTGCATCCAGGTACAATACCGCAGAATAACCTTCCTTATGAGCCCTTATCCCCGCATTTAAGCTTGCAGCATAATTTCCACCTACTTTAATGTTTCCTGTTCCATGAGGAGCAGCACGGTCGTACTCACGATATATCACATAATCGGTAGGTTTAAATCCAGCTTTAAAATAAGGTCCAACTGGCATTACAAACACTACAAACATGTATTCCTCTGCTGGCTTAACGCCAATTTGAGGTCCGGATCCAATTAACAAGGGACGTACATACAACGATGCTCCCGAACCGTAAGGAGGAACAAACTCTTCGTTCAATTTAATGGCTTTGAAAACCGCTTGTTTAAACTTCTCAATAGGAAACTCTTGCATTAATATTCCTTGAGCCGAAGCTTGCATACGTAGGGCATTTTCTTCTATTCGGAAAACTCTAATTTTTCCATCTTTCCCACGGTAAGCTTTCAACCCTTCGAAGGCTTCTTGACCATAATGCAAACAGGTAGCTGCCATGTGCAATGAGATCTGATTCGAATCAGAAGTTTCTAATTCACCCCATTTCCCATCCTTATAATAACAACGTACATTAAAATTTGTATCGGTATAACCAAAGCCTAAATTTTTCCAATCGAGATTTTCCATTTGAATTCTTTTGTTTGTTCCAGAATAAGTCCTTTTGAACTTAGAGTCAAAAGTAAAAAAAGTAGAATATTAAATTCATCTCAGCTATAACTATTTTAGTTGTTTAGCTTAAAATTGATGTAATATCCATTGTGTTTTCTGATATTTAGAACCGTTCCATTTTCGAAGATCAAATATTGACCTTTTATTCGCATAATTTTTCCTTCAATTTTTGGTGTTTTATCAAAACCAATTGAACGAATTTTTTCTAATTTCAATTTACCCGGGTATTCAATCGTAGTTACTTGGTCATCTGTATCAATGTATTTTTGCAATTCAGCAGGCAACAACTGAGCAATTCGATGTTTCTCCTCAACTAAATTTATTTCAGTTTTAATTTCATCTTTTAACATGGCTTGCCATTTGGTTATATCAGCTACATGTTGTTTCAAAAAGCTTTCAATTACTCCTGCAATATGCCTATTTGGTGTTAATGCCAACTTTATGGCTTGTATTGCACCCTGATCGATCCAACGTGTTGGTACCTGATGATGGCGTGTAACTCCTACTTTTATATCATTGGTAACCGATAGGTATACATAATGGTCAATTAAATCATGCTTTTCTGCCCATTCAATATCGCGAGCAATACCAAATTGAGCTTGAGATAGTTCAGGTCGAATAACACTCTGATCGGCCTCGGGTGCTGTTTGAAAACAATTGTAACAAAAACCCTGACTAAACGATTTATTGGTTTTTTTTCCACAATGAATACAATTAATAATTCCGTTGAATTCAAAGGTTATTTCCTTCCCAATTAACTCATTCAAATAAATTTTCTGTTCGCCAACGTTTAAAT
>JAQIBQ010000408.1 GCA_027859005.1 Prolixibacteraceae bacterium
AACCGAAGAAATTCCTTTCTCCTATTTAGGCGCACCTGAAAGCAAGCAATTATAATTCTAAATAAATATGATAAGGAATATTTGTGCAATAATAGTATTCATTTTGCTTACGATGAATGCATTTGGTCAAGAAGCTGAAAGCAATTGGAACGACAAAAAATGTGCAGTTGTATTAACCTACGACGATGGTTTAAATGTACACATCGATAAAGTTGTTCCCGTTTTAGATGTAGCAAATTTTAAAGCTACTTTTTATATACCAGGTAACGCAGCTACTTTGCACGACCGTATTAATGATTGGCGTTCGATTGCAGAAAATGGTCATGAATTAGGAAACCATACTCTTTTTCATCCTTGTGCAGGAAAGTCAAAAGGTCGTGAATGGGTCGATTCAAATTTCGATATGGACAACTATTCCATTGCCGAAATTGTTGCCGAAATAAAATTGGCAAATACCTTACTATATGCTATTGATGGGAAAACAAACCGAACATTTGCCTATACATGTGGCGACATGTCTGTGGGCGATTCAAGTTTTGTCCATCTTATTGAACCCGAATTTATTGCTGCCAGAGGCGTTTCTTCAAAAATGGAAAGCTACGGACAAGTTGAGCAAATGGATATTGGTGCTTATGCTGTAAATGGAGAATCGGCCGATGATTTAATTGCTTTAGTTAATCAAGCAATGAAAGAAGAAAAGCTTTTAGTGTTCTTGTTTCATGGCGTTGGAGGAGAACACTCCATGAATATTGATGAGAAGGAGCACAATAAATTAATCAATTATCTAAAGAAAAATGAAGAGTCAATTTGGGTTAGTTCTTTAAGTAATGTGGCTGAATACCTCGATGAATTTAAACGATAAATAAAGGAAAAAATGAATAGTACAAAAATAATTATAGGGCTTCTATTAACTTTTTTTGTTATTGCTTGTAGTAATTCAACCAATACAGATCTTATATTGAATGAGAAAGAATATTACGAAAAACAAGGCGTAAATTATATTGTTTTTACAAACTGGTACAATGGTTCGTTTGGCGATGAAAAGATGAGTGGAATAGAAATCATTCACCACGAAGTTAGAACAGCAACCAATGGCGACGTTCGCATTCATAATACTCCAGAGCAATGGGATGCTATTCCAAAATTCATTGAACGCAAAGTTGATAGCATCAACAGCATAATTGAAGCAAGCTTAATTTACGAAGAGTACAACTTTAAATATACAATACGCTCAGAAGCACAAGGCGATGCAATGCTTATTAGTGTTAACATAGAGAACCCAGTTCCAGATGCATTGCTTGGCAAAGCTGGCTTTAATCTTGAGTTTTTACCAGCTGAATATTTCGAAAAATCTTATTTGGCCGATGGAATACCCGGTGTTTTTCCTTTGTATCCTAGTGGACCAATGCAAATCAATAACGATGGATTTACTGAACCAAAAGCGCTCGCAAGTGGTGCAACTTTTACTTTGGCTCCTGAATCTCCCGAACGTAGAATTACTATCGAATCTAGTATCGGTGATATTTCTTTGTACGACGGACGAAATAAAGCTCAGAATGGATGGTATGTATTGCGAACTTTAATTCCAGCCAATAAAACAGGGAAGGTTGTTGAATGGAAAATTACAGCCAATACAATCGACAATTGGAAAAAGAAACCTACAATAGCTTATTCACAATTAGGCTATCATCCAAATCAACCAAAAGTAGCTGTTGTTGAGTTCGATAAAACCGATAAGGTTGCTCAAAATATTCAATTGCTTAAGTTGGATGAAAATGGAAATTCCACCTTGGTAAAATCATCTAAGCTTATCGATTGGGGAAAATACCTTCGTTATAAATATGGTAAATTCGATTTCTCGGATGTTGAAGAAGAAGGATTGTATTGCATTGAACTTGGGAATCAGAAAACAGCAACTTTCCGAATTCAAAAAGACATTTATAACAATGCTTGGCAACCCTCTTTAGATGTATATCTTCCAGTTCAAATGGATCACATGCTAATAAACGAAGCCTATCGGGTATGGCATGGGAAGTCGCACATGGACGATGCATTGCAAGCTCCATTAAATCATGAGCATTTCGATTTATACGCACAAGGGCCAAGCACCGACACCCCCTATAAACCAGGCGAACACATTCCCGGTTTAAATGTTGGTGGTTGGTACGATGCTGGCGATTACGATATAAGAACACAAACACAATATCATGTAATTACTTCAATGGTTGAAGCATGGGAAGATTTTGGTATAGATAGAGATCAAACATTGGTTGATCAAACACGTAGATATGTCGACCTGCATCACCCCGATGGGAAAGTCGATATTTTGCAGCAAATCGAACACGGTGCCTTGGCGTTAATTGCTCAGCATCGTTCATGTGGTCATGCAATCCCCGGAATTATTGTTGGCAATATTTCGCAATACACCCACCTTGGCGATGGAGTTACCATGACCGATAATTTGATTTATAATTCTCGAATGAGCGAGTTAGAATCAAATGGTTTTGAAAGCGGTGTTTTCGACGACCGGTGGGCCTTTACTTCGCGTTCAACGGCATTGAATTATGGCTCGGCAGCTGGCTTGGCTGCTTCGAGTAGGGCACTTAAAAATCACAATACTTCACTTTCAAATGAATGTTTACAAACATCAATAAATGTTTGGAATGAAGAACATTCAAAGGAACCCGATATATTCAGAGTTGGAAATACAACCGGTGGCAATTTATTGCAAGAAGAATTAAAAGCTGCTATTGAATTGTTGATTTGCACCAACGACCAACAGTACACAAAACGAATTCTGGAAATATTTAACAGTAAGGATCTTCGTTTTATGTTTGTGTCTGATTTATTTCTTAAGGTTTTACCCTACATGGACGAAAACTTTAAAAATGAATTGCAGAAAAAGGTGGTTGAAATGATTGAGGAAGGCAAAACCTTTATAACTGAGAATCCATACGGAGTACCAATTACTCGTGGTGGTTGGGCCGGTGGAGGCACCGTAATGCGTTATGCAATTTCTAATTATAAATTACACAAAGCTTTCCCCGATTTGGTTGATGCAACTGCTACTTTTAATGGATTAAATTTTGTTTTAGGATGTCATCCTGGTTCAAATGTTTCCTTTGTTTCTGGTATTGGTACTGTTTCAAAAAAAGTGGGTTATGGAATGAATCGTGCCGATTATTCATTTATTGCCGGTGGAGTAGTGCCCGGCGTTATTGTTATGCCACCCGATTTTCCTGAGAACAAAGAGAATTGGCCTTTCCTTTGGGGCGAAAATGAATACGTTATTCCTATGTCTTCAATGTATATTTATTTAGTTCATGCTGTGAATGATTTATTGAATGAAGAATAGAAAATAATAAAATACGAATTCATAAAAAAATACGTTACTTTCTAAAAACTGTAACAAATTAATAAAAGCGGGTTTATCTCGCTTTTATTTTTGTTTTTGTAACTATTGAATAGTACAACATGAGTATAAACAAATAAGAATTATTTGAATGTCAGAGTTTTAGCTATTGTAATCCCTGTGCTTTTATCTTGATTCTTAATGCTGAAGCTTTCAAGTTTTTAGTTCATTTTTATAATTCTAACAATCTAATGTTGAACTAAGCTTACAATTTCTTATTTTTAGATTCTCTTCAGAAAAAAAAGGATATATATGTTATTCAAGGCAAAATTTAAAACAACCGTAGCAATTGAAAAGGAAAGACTTCAGCTTTGGAACGATTATAATACGTATAAAAAGGTTGAACTGTCAGATGAGTTGAGATCTTATTTGGCTCTAAAAGAGAGAGTTGAGTCAATTCCTTTTTTAGAGAAGAAGAAAGAAATTGAGATGCTTCGTTTCAAAGGTTCTCCTGAAGAGACGATGTTGAAAGAATTCCAAAAACTTCAAAAAAATAAAAAACTGAACCGCTATTTCGAAACAATACCTTCGGCAGACTTAGAGCGCTTTAACGTAATATCGAAAAGTGGAAAACTTGAGAACTTGATTGAGTTAGAAACTTTTGTTAAAGGAGGGCAATTTAAAGCCAATAGGTTAGCGTTTAAGAAGCAAAAAAAAGCGGATAAGGAAAATAAGGATGTTTGGGAGAAAACTGAAGCTTACCTCAAAAAGAAAAAATACGATGATTTAAAAAGCTCTCCGGATGTTTTATTTCATAAACGATTTAGTAAATCAAAGAACTATAAGAATTTTTTAGCCATCGATGATTCTGCTTTATTACACCAGTTTGAAGATCTAAAAGCCGAAATTGAATCAACTAAATTTAAGGATCGAAAAGCCTATTTAGAGGATGTAAAGCGCTATGAGAAAACCGAAGATTTTAAGCTGTTATTGCAGTTCGATGCACTGGATTCAAAAAACGATATCCAATTGTATTTGAAATATAACGACACCGATGCATTTAAATTCTTTAGAGAATGGACACCAACTTTTGAAGTAGTTTTTATAAAAATTGACTTAGAAATATGG
>JAQIBQ010000433.1 GCA_027859005.1 Prolixibacteraceae bacterium
CAATAGATTAAAATGAAAATTAAAAAGGCACAAATACCTCTAATCTTTTGTTTTAAAAGCCATTGAAATTAGTAATAAACAATAGTATGAAAAAACTTTATTGCATTTTTTTAACAATAAGTTATTGAAAGCGAAAATACAATAGATAAAACGAATAACTATAGGAAAAAATAGGATTGAAAAATGAATTAAACTTTATACCTCCACGATTCGATGTTGTATTTCTTTACACGAATGCCCAACATTCTTTCGGTTACCATTAAATCTTTGGCTGCCTGTGTAATATTCCCCTTAGTAGTAGTAAGTGTCTCAATTATTAATTGGCGCTCAACTTTCTCAACAACAGCTATTAAACCGCCCGGACTAGTAGTTTTTGAAGAATCGGCAGTTTGTAATGTAGGAGGCAGGTTGTAACTGTGCACCACATTATCTGTAGTTAATATACAAGCTCGTTCTATTGCATTTTCCAGTTCTCGAATGTTACCTGGCCATGAATAAACCATAAGCATATTTATTGCAGATGTTGTAATACGTATAATTTTCGTTCCATTTTCTTTATTGAATTTTTCAATAAAATGATCTACCAATGAGGGAATATCGTTACGACGTTGACGCAATGAAGGAATGAAAATAGGAAATACATTAATTCTATAAAACAGATCTTCTCTGAATGTTCCATTTTGAATGGCTTCTTCTAAATTTCGATTAGTAGCTGAAACAATACGAACATCAACCGAAATAGTTTTAGTTCCTCCTAAACGCTCAAACTGTCGTTCTTGAATTACCCTCAATAACTTAACCTGTGTTGAAGCAGGCAAATCACCAATCTCATCAAGAAATATTGTTCCACCATCGGCCAATTCAAACCTACCTTTGCGTAACATATCGGCACCCGTAAATGCCCCTTTTTCGTGACCAAACAATTCACTTTCTATTAAGGAATCGGGCAAGGCAGAACAGTTCACTTTAATAAAAGGTTTGTTTTTACGAGGACTCGAATAATGAATAGAATCTGCGAATAACTCCTTACCAATACCGCTCTCGCCTCGAATTAAAACCGAAGAGTTTGTTCTGGAAACCATCTTTACCAGATTATATACATCCTGCATTGCAGATGAGTTTCCAACAATATTTTTGGGTTTAAAAGACTTCCCTAATGAGTTTCTTAATTCTTCGTTGGTTTGTTTTAAGCGAGCAATTTCTTCACTTTCTTCCTGCCGTGTTTTAACGTATTGAATAATCATTGAACCAACAATGGAAAGCAAACGAACATCATCGTCGTAGTTATAATTTTCATCAAACATACGAGTTAAACTAAGCGTACCAACTACTTTCAATTCATCGAAAACAGGTACACAAATAAAACTTGATTCCTTCCCATCTAATTGAAAATCCTTTTTAGTTCGGTTAAGGAATAGCTTCGACTTTGTAATTTCCCTTATAATAACAGGTTTTTTATATTCAACTACGCGCCCAATTACACCTTCACCAATCTTATACTTCCCTCGAGCTTTTTGAGAATCGCTCAAACCAGTTGCTACTTCAATGTAGATTTTTTTCTTGTCTCTATTTAAAATAGATAAAAAGCTACTTTGTCCAACAAGACTTCTACAGGTTAATTCTAAAACAGAATTCAATATTGTACTAATCTCGCCTCCTTTTATTAAACGACCACTAATGTCAAAAAGCAATGAAAACTCCCTATTCCCATAACACTTCTCTCCTTCTCTTGTACATTTCAAGTCCATGTGCTATGTTTTTACAATATTCACTAACACTTCAAAAATACAAAAAGATAAGATCTTAAATTGTTTTAATGTGATCATCAATTAACATTTAATGTTAAAATGACACTATCATAAATTAGTGTAGTAAACAATTCTACAAACAAAAAACAAGAATATAATTGTACTTATAAATCTATTTCAGCTTGTTGGTTGTTATGCTTTCTGTTTATTCGTATTTTCGTAAAATGGAGTCGTTAAAAAAGCATTTGGTAAAACTTCCAGCAACAATGCTTGAAGCTAATTGGGATGAAAAAATTGAATTTTTATATACTTTGCAAAAAGAAGATTGGTTATTGGCGTACAACAATTACATCCAGTTTGACGAAGTAAAAAAAAGAGCTGTAAATTTCGATTTTTTTAAAGTTGAGATTCAACACAATCCTGCTCGAAAGCGTTCAACTTGTGCCGATTTATCTGCTGAAACGATTAAAGAGCGCCCTTGTTTTTTATGTGCATCAAACCTCCCCAAAGAACAAGTTGGATTCACCCTATTAGACAAGTATTTATTGCTTATAAATCCTTACCCAATTTTCGCAAAGCATTTAACTATTTCAAGTTTACGGCATACCCCCCAACGAATTTCAGGACGAATTACCGATATGCTTTCACTTTCTAAAAAATTAAAAAACTACACCATTTTTTACAATGGTCCACTATGCGGTGCATCGGCTCCTGACCATTTTCATTTTCAAGCTGCAGAAAAAGATGTTATGCCAATCGACTTTGAAATTGATTATTTAAAGGAATACAAAACCAAAATTCTTGTAGAAGAAAACGATATTCACATTTTTCAATCACTTGATTATTCCAGAAATGTTATTGTTTTTGAAGCAGAATATATTGAACCTATAGATTACTTCTTTGAGAAAGTATACAATCAGCTTCCTTTCGACGAGACTTCTAAAGAACCCATGTTGAATTTACTTGCAAATTATGAAAATGGGAAATACCGACTTTCACTTTTTCCTAGGAAGCAACAACGCCCTTCTTGTTATTTCGAAGAAAATGAAAAACAAATTATGGTTAGTCCTGCAAGTGTTGAAATGGGGGGAATTATAGTAACGCCACGTGAGGAAGATTTTCAGAAAATAAAAAAATCTGACATAGAAAAAATCTACGCTGAAACATCTCTTGATTTTAGCATTAACGACATTCTTAATATTTAGTTCTATAGCTATCCATTTTAAATGATACTAAAAAGTGAACCCAAAATTGATGTTGGTATTCTTTTAAAAAAAAGAATACGATTTGAACTAAAAGGAAGTTTTCAATGCAACAACAAAGCTATTCCTGAAGGGAATTTTGAAGCATCAATTCAAGAAAATGTAATCACCACACCGTTTTCAATTGGCCCAGAAATCCATATAATCTCAATAAATTCAGATTCAACTTTCATATTAAAAAAAGTATGTATAGGACTCGATTTCCATTGGGAACAATCTGAAGATCAAGAATTCGAAGGTGCATTGAACCTTCAAATTGAAGAAGGAAAGATAAGAGCTGTTAACACCATTCAGATTGAAGCCTATTTGCGAAGTGTTATTTCAAGTGAAATGAGTGCCATGAACGACTTCAATCTTTTGAAAGTTCATGCCATTGTATCTCGGAGTTGGCTATTGGCGCAACTTCAGAATAAGAAGCTAAAAAAATTGACAATCCTTTCAACTGAAAACAAAAACACTGATGAATTAATAAAATGTTACGATAAAGAGGATCATTCAGGTTTTGATGTTTGTGCCGACGACCATTGCCAACGTTACCAAGGCATAACAAAAATAGTTTCAAAAAATGCAGCCAAAGCAATTGAAGCTACTCGTGGCTTGGTTTTAAGCCATAACAATGAAGTTTGCGATGCACGATTTTCAAAATGTTGTGGAGGAATAAGTGAAGCTTTTGAAAAAGTCTGGCAGGATGAAGCAATATCCTATTTAACTCCTGTTAGAGATTACAACTCAGACTTGCTCCCTTATAACGATGAGTTTATTCTATCTAATCCCGATTCGTTTTGTAACACCAACGACAGTGAAATACTAAATCAGATTCTACTAGATTTTGATCAAAAAACTACTGACTTTTACCGATGGAGAGTTGAATATTCACAAGCGGAACTATCTACTTTACTAAACAATAAATCGAGGATTGATTTTGGAACTATTTATGATTTGGTGCCCATAGAAAGAGGTCAATCTGGTCGGATTATTAAATTGAAAATTAAAGGTTCTAAAAGAACAATAGTAGTAGGTAAAGAATTAGAAATCAGAAAATGGTTATCCGAATCACATTTATACAGTTCGGCTTTTGTAGTTGAAAAAGAATTTGAAAATGGTACCGAAATACCATCCGCTTTTGTATTGCATGGTGCTGGTTGGGGACATGGCGTTGGCATGTGCCAAATTGGAGCGGCTGTTATGAGTCAAAAAGGATATGCTGTAAACGATATACTTTCGCACTACTTTACAAACGCTAAAGTCACTAGTATATACAAATAGAGAAAAAGAGAAGCCGAACAATTTTGTCCGGCCTATATCTAATTGGGGCTCACACCACGTTGTCGTCCTCTCTTTTCGGCTGGATTATCTCTATTCTCTTGACGCCTTTGACGCATATCTTCCCTTCGTTTCTTTTCAATATCCTGGTATTTGGTAAATTGCTCTTCGGTAAGCACATCCATTAATTCAGCGTCTTTTTCCTTACGGATGGTTTGCATGGTTTCGCGCATTGAAGAGCGATCTTCTCCTGCATTTTGAAAAGCTTCGCCCATTTTTTTTCCATATTTCTCGTTTAATGCTTTTACCTGTATTGCTTGTTCGTCACTCAAACCAAGATTTTCAACCATCTCATCGGTTTGTCGTTTTACCATCTCATCAGGATCGAAATTAGGCCTTTGACCTCCTGGGCCTTGAGCTACTGACAACATCGATATTACTATACCGAGCACTAGAAATATACTTTTAATTTTCATACCAAATGATTTTAAATAATATGTTACACTTCGATAAAAAAGCTTTTATATTTCGGGTTAAATATTCTAACCTAACAATTTTTCCCTTCGTTGTAAATTCATCAAACCACCCAAAAGAAATACGATTGATCCTGCACCAAGAAATATTCGATTTTTTGTAGTTAAAGCCCTCCAAACTAATTCACTTTTGTCAGAAGGATTTTCGTATGGATTAAAGAATACATTCCAGTAACTTTTGCTGATTTCATCAGATAAAATCAATAGAATAATTCCCAACACAATTACAATTGCTGCAGTTGCATTTCCTGAACGAACAACTGTAGAAAGATAAAACGTAAAGAAGCCTAAAAATGCTAGTGGGAATAGCACCCGAACAATCATTAGACTGATACTAAATGATTCAAAAGTGTACCTTAAAAGCAAAGCAATTACGAACATTACAAATATTGAAATTGCATAAATAAGCATCAACCTTAAGAACCATACACGATAACGATAATCGGGTATTCCAAATATTATTTCCATGGTACGTGCATCTTTGTCGCTTTGAATTCCAAATGCAGCAGGGTAAAAGAGTAAAAGGGCACCAGTTAAAGTCAGAATCCGATAAACTCCAGCCTCTCCTACTGCTTCGCCATTAAACAAGTTCACACCTACAATGAGTAGGGTTAAAGCTATAGCACTTAAGAGAAAATAAATGAATCGGTTACCAAATATAATCTTGAGATTATACCGAATCATTTTCAACGTATTCATAATAAGACCAACAATTCCCTCTAAGGGGAAGAGTTTGGGTTTTATATTATTTTGTTTTTTTACCATCTTCTATATTGTTCAAACTCAAATTAAAGCAATAAACTTCGATCCCATGTATTTTTTATTCCCTTCCTTTTTAGAAGGGATGGGTATGGGCTCTACCCTTTTTGCAACCACAAATAAGCATCTTCCAAATTTGGGATAACAGCTTCGGCATTTTCATGTGGTTTATCTTTCGATACAATTCTTAGTTTAATTCTATCATCAATTTTATGATGATGCGCCACGTTGTATTTCTTGGTGTAGAATTCAAATTCAGTTTCAGGAACATCAACTTGCCAAACGTGACCTTTAGCGGCATCGGTCATATTTCGGGGTGAGCCAACGTATTGAACCGCACCTTTTCGTAATACAGCTAGTTGGTTGCACGAACTTGCAATGTCTTCGATAATGTGTGTTGAAAAAATTACAATACGTTCGCGACTCAGTTCTACCAATAGGTTGCGGAATCGAATTCGTTCACGAGGATCGAGCCCCGCAGTTGGTTCATCAACCACCAAAATACGTGGCAAATGAAGCAATACCTGAGCGATTCCAATCCTTTGTTTCATACCTCCAGAGAAGGATCCAATTTTCTTGTTTTTATTATCCCACATGTGCACACTTTCAAGTACCGATTGAACTCGTGCATCCCGCGTTTCGCTGTGGCTTATCTTTTTAAGCATGGCTTGATATTGCAAATAATCCCAAGCGGTCATGTTCTCGTACATGCCAAAATCCTGTGGTAAATATCCAATTAATCCTTGTAGTTCTTCTCGCTTCAAATCTGCATCTATTGAGTTAAACCACACTTTACCATAACTCTGCGTATTAATACCACAAATAGCTCTCATCAAGGTTGATTTTCCAGCACCATTTGGACCGAGCAGTCCATACATTCCTTTTCCAATTTCGAGCGAAACACCTTGTAATGCTTTGAATGGAACCGACCTTTTCCCAATAATCGGGATAGACAATACAAACTGATAAAGTACTCTTCTGAATTCTCTGTTCTTCCCTTTTAATCGGTTTACATTTATTTTTTCACGCTGAATTTTGCGCGATACAAAATCGATTAACAAGGCAAGATATATGATAACTAAAATTACTATAATCAACCCAATGGTTTCAAATTCCAAATAGAGGTAAGCCAAGGCAGCCAATGGAGAAATCCAATGCCAAATATTTTTTACCAACCTTGCAGTTCTTGCACCTTTCCCTCTATTCGTAAACCAAATGCTTAAAATATTTACTACATCCAAAAGCATAAAATAGATGAAACACAATGCTATAAAAACCCATATTCCTATGCTAAGGTAACTAAAGGCCATAAATGAAATAAAACCAATCAAAGGGACTTTCCAGCTGAGTTCACTTAAATCTGAAATTGAAGAATAGCTGTTTGCATTATTAAAACGTCCGCGGATTCGTATTCCACTTATCCAGTTTCGTTTAAACCTTCCTGGACGATCGTATATTTTCACCAAATTTTGAATACGAATTACAATTGGTTCATTTTCAGGAATAATGGTTTCGTTGGCTTTTCGTAGACTATTTAATACAAACCAAACGATAGCAGGCACAATAATTATGAGCAGGATAAGGCAAATTAGTTGCCATATGAACTTATTTACATCAAGATAAATTAGCAAACCTCCGCCTATGAAAAAGAAATATTGTAACAAGCGCAACCAAAGCGGTAATTCTCTGAACCATGCCAAGGCATTGTTCAAGCCTGAATAGAAAGTAGGAATAAACACCAATGTCAAAATAGTACTAAATGCCAAACCTCCAATTACAGTTAGCGCAAAGGGTGCACCAATAATACCTACGTATTCCGATTTTCCCATTGCCAAGGGCAACATGGCAATTATGGTTGTAATGGCTGTAATTAATATTGGTCGTAAGCGAGCCAAACCTGCCATTAGTAGAGCACGATGAGTTCGATAACCTTGTTTTCTGAGAATATTACTGTAATCGATTAATATAATTCCATTGTTAACTACCACGCCTAACAAAATAATAAAACCAGTAAGCGTATTGGCCGACAGTAGTGAATTGCCTGTAAAAATCAGCATCAATAGGGAACCAATGGCTGCCAATGGAATGGAAAACATCATTACAAACGGAGTTGCAAAAGATTCGAATACCGAAGCTAAAATCATAAAAATTAAGAAGAAAGCCATGGCTATTAATGGATAATAGGCAGCATAATCGTCTTCTTCGTGCACTACTTGCAAAGCAATTCCCGAAGGAATAGGTAAAGAAGCAATAAGTTCGTCGACTTCGGCACGTGCACTTTCCAACAAGTCTTTGTCGTTGTTAATTTCAGTTCCAAACTGATAGGTCAATTCAATTACCTTTTCCTGATTCAAACGACTAATTCTTGAGATTCCAGAATTGTAATAGATACGTGAAAGGTCTTGCAACTCATAATTTCCACCTTCAGCATTCTGAATTTCGAGTTTTTCCAAATCTGACATTCGCATGGGCGAAAGTTCTGTAACGGTATCGGTACGAATGATTATTTCGTATTCATCGTCTTCATGCTTAAAGTTGAAGCCAGAAGCTACTTCCTTTTTAAAAGAAGTAAGTTCTTGCATTACATTTACCATGGTAACATTGTTACGTCCGGTGCTTTCTTTATCGAAATTGAGATGAACTTCAGGACGATTTGACGCCAGATTGCTACGCACACGATTTATTTCGTCTAAATCCTCAAGGTAGTATTCCAAATCATCGGCAACTTTCTTCATCATTTCGTAGTCTTGCCCTTTAATTTCAACACGTTCCTCTTTGCTTCCAATTCCCATCATGCGTTGCATACGGTCGTTTTGATGCATGCCTCCACCACCTGTTCCAAATTGCTCGCTCGAGGCCGACTGTTCAAAATCAATTTCTGCATTATGGTCGTGATCGTCCATAATGTGTTCAATTTTATTCCGAATATCATCGAAATCCTGATTCGCAATTTTCTCAAAATCGTCTTGAAGAATAACAGTTACAACAGCAGATTCCTCTTCAATTTTACTGCTGATGTTTTTCTTCTCTTCAATCTCCATCAAATCTTTTTCAAGAGCACTTACCAGTTCATCGGTTTTCTCAAGCGTTGCCCCCGAATCCATGGTTATGTATATATCTATTTGGTTATTCTCGACTTCTTCGAGTTTTTGAGTTTGCGTTGCCAAACTAATTAACAAGGTTGCAAAAAACACCACCAAACCACTAATGATGGTAGTTATTGGGTTTCGCATGCATGTTTTCAGTACCAGAATATAGATTTGAACAATACGCTGACGAATGGAAACTTTCTCGAAAATGGCAATTTTTTTCTGCTTGGTTTGATGCCCCAAAATCAAGTAGGTTATCATTGGGATTAGCAGAATTGCAACCAAAAACGAAATAAACAGTGTAGCAACAATTGATACTCCTATTTGCCGTCCGAATAGTTTAACAATCATGTCGTCGGTGAAGAAGAAAGGAACAAATACACAAATGGTAGTTAAGGTAGCAGCCAAAATTGAACGCCACACTTCACGCGTTCCTTGAATTACAGAATCGCGCAAACTCATTCCACGCCCTGCCAATCGGTAAATATTTTCGAGCACCACCACGCTGTTGTCAATTAACATTCCAATAGCTAAAGCCATTCCAACTAATGTGATACTGTTAATGGTTATATCGAAAGCATAAAAGAAATTAAAAGCAGCATAAACAGAAATAGGAATGGACATTGCAACGGTGGTGACTAAACGTATGTTTCGAAGAAAATACCAAAGAATAACAATGGCCAGCAAGCCACCAATAATTGCCAATTCAATAATCTGGTCGATGTTCTTCTCCATTGTTTCGGCCGAGTCGTTTTGAATGATAATCTCAACTCCCATTGACTCAAGTTTGTCATTCAACTCGTCAATAGCTTCTCGTGCCCGATGCGATAATTCAATAAGGTTGGCTGAATTGTCGTTAATCAGAACCATTGAAATAACATCTTTCCCATTCACTCTACTGTACGATGTTTCTTCTTTTGTACCAAAGGTAATGGTGGCAACATCTTTCAACTTTAAGCCTGAACTCTGATCAACAATTACGTTCCCAATATCAGAAATAGCTTTAAATTCGGACGATACATTTACAAAATACCGATTCGTTGATTCAAAGACTTCGCCCACATAAGTGCGTTCTTTGTAGCCGCTTTGCAGCATTTGACGAATTCGAGCCGGAGATAAATTATAGGCTTCGGCAACTTCGGGTGCAATTTCTATTTCTATCGATTTTTCACGACCACCATAAATGTTTACACTGGCAATTCCATCAACGTTCATCAATGGATCTTGAATTTCCTGATCTGCCACATTTCGCAAACGATCAACTCCACCTTCGCCTAAAATTTGAATGCTCATAAACTGATTGAGCATGGCACGTAAATCTACCTTATCGACTACCACGAAGAACTCTTCAGGTAGTTTCGATTTGGTTTCATTCATTTTTTCTTGCAAGCGAAGTTGAGCGTATTTAAGGTTAGTGCCTTCGTTGTAGGTTATTTCAATGGTTCCGTTCCGACGTGTTGCCATCGATGAGATTTCCTCAACACCTTCGAGCTGGCCAATTGCTCCTTCAAGAGGAATAATGGCTTGACTTTCCATGTATTCGGGATCAACCTCAATAGAAGAGTTTACCATCACCACCATTACTGGCATTTCGGGTGTTGGATATAACTCCATCGAAAGCTTGTTGTATGATATAACACCAAGCATTACCATGGCCAAAAAAACCATGCTAATTAAAGTACGTCTGCGGATAATAAAATCCATATTCTATATTTTTAAAAGTCAGCAGTCAGAAAATAGGACAATCGTCATTAGAAAAAGCTAATGACCTTGGACTATTGACTTATAACTTTTTCTTTTTTAGTTAAAACGAAATAAACACACGGTATTACTACCAAACTCAATAAAGTTGAAGTTATTAAACCACCTACAACAGCCCAAGCCATTGGTGAACGCAAATCGGCACTTTCGCCAAAACCAAAAGTTAAAGGCAATAATGCCAAAATGGTCGTTAAACTGGTCATTATTATAGGACGAATACGTTGAACACCTGCCTGAATAATAGCATCGTACTTTTTCATTCCCGACGCTCGAAGCTGGTTAATTGCATCGACCAATATTATGGAATCGTTGACCGCTATACCTGCCAGCATTATCATTCCTATATATGCCATAATGTTAAGTGGCTTTCCTAAAATATAAAACGTAACAATGGCACCTACCATGGCTAAAGGAATTGTAAGCAAAATAGTGAACGGATGGGTTAAGGATTCGAACTGCGAAGCCATTACCATGTACACTAATATAACCGATAAAATAAGTGCAAAGGTTAATCCCTTCATCGACTCTTTTCGTTTTACTTCCTCCCCTGCCATTCGTATTCGGTAACCACTTGGCAACGCAATTCCTATTAATTTTTCGTTGAGTAATTTTACCACCTTATCGAAAGCAATATCGTCGTTCACATAAGCCGAAACTTTTCCAACTCGACTTTGATTGCTTCGATGTATTTCTCGCGGCATTTGCTCTTCAGTAATTGTTGCAACATCGGCCAAACGGTAGCGCGATGTCCCGCTTGTAATTTCAATATTCGACAATTCACTTAGGCTCAATTTAGGCTGACGAATGGTAATATCGCGCATTTCGCCTTCGGTTTCGTATTCGCCAGCATCAACGCCTTCAATACGGTTTCGAACTTGTGTTATAATCTGATCGACACTCAAATTGAAATAACCGGCCTGAATTCTATCTATGTAAATATCAATTTCAGGTGCTCCATTTTCAATGGAACTTTCGACATTATATAATCCGCTGAGCTCAAGTGTTAGTTTTTTAATTTGGGCTGTAATTTCGCTAATCACATCTAAGTCGTCGCCAACAACCTCAACAATTAACGGCGGTTCATTATTCCCCAACAGCAATTGCATACTGCCTTCTTCTTGTAAGAAACTATACTCAATGTTGTTGTTACTAGCCATTATTTCAGTAAATGTTTTCATAACATGGCTGTAATTTTCAACTCCTTCTTGCGTTAAGGAAATGTACATGAGCGCTTGATTTTCGCTGGTAATGGTTGTGCCACTTGCTCCCGATGAAACTTCACCAACTTGGGTATATACCGAGGCAACTTTGTTAGGCATTGTTTCGTAAACCATGGTCTCAATACTTTCTAAAGCAGAACTTGTTGATGATAGCAATGAACCTGCAGGCAATTCGAATTCTACGGTAAAATTATCGGATGTTGAATGGGGCATAAATTCGCTTCCAATTTTTGGCAACAACAAAACAGAACCTCCTACAGCCATGGCTGAAACCAAAATTACGATCCATTTGTATCGAAGAATTCCTTTTAGAACCGATGCGTACCAATTTAACTGAACTGTTTTTATGGGTCTCAATTTTTTCTTCTTTCCAAAAACCTTTGTAACCAAAACAGGTATTACAAAAATTGCAACCACTAAAGATGATAGTAGGGAGAAAGCAACTGTCCAGGCCATGTCTTTAAACAATTCGCCCGAAGCGCCCTGCAAGTATACAATAGGAAGAAAAACAACAACGGTTGTTAATGTTGAAGAAGTAATTGCTCCTCCCACTTCAGCAGCACCATCAATTGCTGATTGAAAAACACTTTTCCCACGTTCCATATGCCGATAAATATTCTCCATCACAATAATGGCATTATCGACTAACATACCTACTCCAAGCGCTAAACCTCCAAGCGTCATTACATTTAAAGTTAAACCTTGGAAATACATTAATCCGAATGTGGCTACAACTGAAATTGGGATCGCTATACTTATAACAAATGTGGTATTTATTCTCCGTAGAAAAACGAAAAGAACAATCACCGCTAAAAGCATTCCTAGAAGTGCCGATTGGCGCAACTCGTTTATGGCCTCACTAATAAAACTGCCTTGGTCTTTTACGATGGTAAACTTATAACCTGGCAATGCTTTTGAAATTGATTCAAATGCTTCTTCGAGCTGATCGATTGCTTTAACGGTATTGTATTTAGGCTCCTTGTAGATCGAAAGACCTATACATCGTTTTCCATTCAGATTCACTATTGTTTCAGGCTCTTTGTTGGAAACCGAAACGGTAGCAATATCGTGTAAATAAACAGGCACATTGGTCGACGATCCATTGCTTTGTTCTTCAGCCTTTAAGCCTACAATAATATTACTTAGGTCCGAAGGGTTAGTAATCATACTTACACCTTTCACACTGTAGTTGATTCCGTTTTCTTCGATTGAACCACCCGACACATTACGGTTGTAACTTTGAATTTTAGAACTTAATTCAGAAGCTGAAATACCATAAGCTGTGAGCAAATAAGGATCGGTTTCGATTAGTACTTCGGCCAACTCTTCTCCTGCGAGAGAAACATCGGCTATTCCCTCTAATCGAATGATTTCATTACGAATATAGTTTTCTGCAACTTTCCTGACTTCATCAAGATTAGTGAGATTATCGTTTTCCAAAGCAACTACTAAAATTGGAGTTGAATTTGGATCGTATTGGGTAATACTTATGGCATCGACATCTACATTTTGAGCATAGGTAGACATTGCTTTCTGCAAATCGAGAAAGGCTTCGTCCATGTCTTTCCCCCAAGAATACTCTACCGTTATTGTAGCTGTTCCAACACGAGTTACCGAGGTAACGTTGACCACATCGCTTTGCCGTATGGCTTGCGATTCAACGTTTCGAACAAACTGATTTTCTATTTCATCGGGAGGTCTATTTCCTGCTTCCAACTCAATAAATAAGCGTGGATTATTCAACTCTGGAAAAAGATCGATGCCCAGTTTTGAAAAAGATATATATCCCATCAACAATACCGCCAACACAAACATGAGAATGGTGACTGGATAATTGACAGAAAATTGTGTGAGTTTTTTCATTTGATTAGAGTTTTGTTACTTCTGCACCTTTACTTTGGTTCGGTTCGAAAGCATTTCAAAACCTTCAATTACCAACTTCTCACCCGATTGTAATCCACTTAAGATTTCAACTTCATCGTCGGTTTCAATTCCTGTATTTATTCTTTTTTCAACAGCGGTGTTTCGCTCTACAACAAACACAACTTTTCCACGTCGTTTGTTCTGTATCACTTCCCGATCGATTACAAAAGCACTGTCGCGTTTTTCGACAATAATTTCGGCTTTCACAAACATTCCTGGGCGCATTTTCAAGTCTTTATTCTTCACTTTCATTACGCCTTTAAAAGTCCTGGTAGCTTCGTTTATGGCTGGTGAAAGTTCTGTTATAATTGCAGTAAGCGTATCGTCTTTTAAGTTGTAATTGGTTACAAATGCTTCCTGCCCTAACTTAACGGTATTGATAAATTTTTCGGGAAATTCAGCATTTAAGATCAAGGTTGAGTAATCCATTATTTTGACTGCTTTTGTACCTGAGGGTGCCTTCACGTTTCGTGTAAAATAAAGCAAATCAACAATTACGCCATCAAAAGGAGCAACAACTTTCAACTTCTGCATTTGTAATTCTGCATTTTCGAAATCGTACTTGGCATTTATGTAGCCTAGCTCAGCATTCTGCAATTCACGAAGGGTAACACCACCTTTGTCGTACAACGATTGTTGTTTTTCATATTCCTGTTTAGCATTTTCTAAATCGAGCTTTTTAGCTTCAATCCGAATACTCAATTCGTATTCTGGGTTATGAAGTGTAATAAGTACATCGCCCGCTTTAACTTTATCGCCCATTTTTAACGATTTGCCAGTTATTGAGTTTGCCTCTAGTTGATACATACCTTCGGCTTCAGTTAACAATTCAATACTACCAGTCGGACTAACCGTTCCATTAATATCGAGGGTATTGAAAATTGGTTTCTTCACAATTTCGGCAACACGAACGGGTACACTTACATCGGCACCTTGTGTTTCTTCCTGATCGCGACAGCTGTTCAACAGCAATAATGCAGGTATGAGTAGTAATGCTAATTTTTTCATCTGTTGTATATTTTTTTTGATTTTTGAATGTTCAAAAAGTATGCACATTCAGTAACTCATCTAATTTCTAATAATCTAGTTTTCATTAATATTTTCGAACTCCATGGAATATTCTGATGGTACGATTGACTTACGCGTTTCAAAATCCCAAAGGGTTTGAATTTTCAGATTCAAAAGTTCCAATTTATAGTTGATTAAAGCACTAGTATATTCGTTTTTCTTTGAGGAAAGCTGGTTTTGAAACAAACTTAAATCCATACTAGTTAAATCGCCATTTTCGTATTTTTCAAGATTTAGTTCGTAAGTAAGCTGAGCATTTTCCACACTTTTTTTAGCAATGTCGATTTGATAAACCAAGT
>JAQIBQ010000435.1 GCA_027859005.1 Prolixibacteraceae bacterium
TATCAAACAATATAAATAAATCAACATTTTTGATTAAGGAAAAATAACCTAAATAAGGGAAAAAATAGGGTTGCATAATCGCTAATTTCATCCCTTAAAGTCTTTTATTATTTGAATAATTTCTTCCAATTTATCAGATTCTAGATCCGGATAAATAGGCAAACAAATCACCTGCTCAGCCTTTTTATGGGCGTTTGGTAAATTTGATGGTTTTGCCGAATCCAAACCTTTGTACATAGGAAACTCGCTTACCAAAGGGTAGAAATAGCGCCTTCCAAAAATATTATTGGCTTTTAAATAATCATATAATTCATCCCTTGTTTTTCCATATTCCTTTTCATCTATAAAAATGGGGTAATAAGGATAATTATGAGTAGCATTGGGATGTTGTTTTAGGGTTCGGATGCCTTTTATATTATCAAGTTCCCTATCATAGATATCTGCTACTTCTTTTCTTTTTCTGATATTTTCTTTCAGGTATTTTAATTGTAATAAACCATAGGCTGCTTGCACCTCGTTCATCTTGGCATTGATACCAGGAGCTATTACAGTAGTTTCTCCAGCAAAACCAAAATTCTTTAAATAATCGATACGCTTCTTTGTTTTCTCATCGTGACAAATAATTGCTCCACCTTCGATGGTATTATAGACCTTGGTAGCATGAAAACTTAGAATTGACAAGTCGCCAAAATTCAAAATCGAGTGTCCTTTGTAATTGACACCAAATGCATGGGCAGCATCATAAATTACTTTCAAACCATAGGTATCGGCTATTTCCTGTATTTTTTCTACCTCAGCCGGATTTCCATAAACATGAACAGGAACTATGGCAATGGTTTTAGGCGTGATGGCCGCTTCAATTTTTGTCGGATCAAGATTCCCGTAAACGGGATCCACATCAACAAAAACAGGTTTGATACCATTCCAGTGGAGAGAATGGGTGGTCGCCACAAAGGTATAAGGGGTAGTAATGACTTCGCCTGTAATCCGCAAAACCTGCAAGGCGGAAATTAAGGCCAAAGTCCCATTGGTGAATAGTGAAACATATTTTACGCCTAAATATTCTGCCAAAGCAGCTTCCAGTTGCTGATGGTATTTGCCATTATTGGTCAACCATTTGCTGTCCCAAATATCTTTAAGCAATTCTACAAATTCATCTAAAGGAGGCAATGCCGGTTGTGTAACTAAAATATTTTTCATCATAAATTAAATTTTTATCCAGCTATTAGGTACAAGATGCCCATTTTTATATTTCTCTTGAGCTAAACTATTACCAAACCATACATTTGGGGCAATAACAACCTTATTAATATTATTATTAATCCAACCAGCCCACCAACTAAATGTACTATTTGCAATAATATTGTGTTGGCATGATGCCATTAATATTAACTCCATATAATCAGTCAAAGAATCATTTATATCAACATAAATTATTTTTGCTTGTAGCTTGAAATTTTCTTTTACCCAAGGCATGTCATCGGAAAAAATAAAATATGTTGAATTTGGAGAATAGCTTTCTAAATAATCAATAGCTCTATAATAATAATCTAAAGGTAATTCAGCAAAATAATGATTGTTTACATAATCGCCACGTCGAATATGAATGCTAACAGAGTTTGAGTTTTTTATTTGAGTTAAAACTTTTTCATTTTCTGAATTTAAAGGCTCTTTTAAGGTAATTTCATGTCGAATGATATTTTCTATTTCAATAAAATATTTTTGATTTGCAAAATATCCGGAAATATATATGGAATCTTTTTTCTCAAGCAATTTTATATCAGGTCTATCAATCCAATTATTCTCAAAATGATTGGATTTGGAATAATAACCGCTTGCTCCTAACTTTTTCAAACCCCGTCTAAGTATATCTGGTTTGATTATTTTCTGTTTTAGCCTTTGAATATCTTTAAAATTTGCAACCTTAACAGAAGTATTGAATTTATCTAATCTATAAACATCATTTCTATGGTAGCTGTCGAAAAAACTCAGATCAAAATATAATTCCTGATCTAACCTAATGGAAAGCGCCCTTGCATGAGCATATTCAAAAAGTTGATTACCTAAACCTCCTAATATTTCTGTTATAATCATAAATTTTTACTTGTTCCAAATGCCTAAAGCAGTTTGATTAATAATTTTTTTGAACTGAATCGTAAAAAAAAATGCACCAACAATTCCAAATAAAATTACGGGAATAAACAAACTTGATAATCCAAAATTAAATTTAAAAAAAAGATAACTTAAAGGAAAAAACAATAAAGCTTGAAAAAACAGGACACGAAACTGCAACTTGATTTTTCCAATTCCATTTAAAAATAAAGTAAAAGTTGATGACCATGTACTTAATATACTAGATATCCCGAGTGTGATAATCAAATATACAGGAATAATAATTTCGTCTCCTACCCATAATCTGAAAAATAGTTTATAAGTGAATATGAGAATGATTGTTCCAAACGAAGCCATCAACCAGATACTGTTGATTTTTTTAATGGTTGACTTGATCCATCCGAATTCCTTTTTAGTATAAGCTTCAGTGAAAGCAGATAGAAATGGAGTTAATACCATAATATATAACATGGACACTAAAGTCATATATCTTTTTGCTAGATTGAAAACTGTAACATCTTCGGGTCCGAAAAACTGAACAACCAAAATAACCGAAGTTTGGGTAATAATTAAATATAGAATTTGATTGATAAAAAACCAAATTCCAAGATTCATTAAGGGAATAGCTCGTTTAATATTAATATAATGAAATCTTGGACGAAATTCCTTTAATGAACCAGAAAACAGAAATATACTGGCTATTAATAAAACAATGGCTGTTTTACTTCCATAAACGAGACATAAATTAAAAAGAGAACCATTAGTTGTTTTTACGAGAATAAAAATAGCAATAAGTCCAAGCATTTGTGCTATAACACTAAGGATATTGTTAATGGCATATCTTTGCATGGCTTGTAAAATGGATGAAAGCACTTTCATTACAAAGCCGATACAGAAAAAGAAAAAAACGGTAACTACAATTTTAAATAGTTCATTATTGGCTACAACATTCGTATTTAAGGCTGCATTCCACGAAATGTAATTTGCCGCAACAAAAAATCCAACGAACATAAGTGTTGCAATACCAGCAATTAGAGCAAATGTAGAGCTAATATATACTTTTGCAGTTTCCTTATCGTCTTTTGCCAATGCTTCAGCTAACTTATTCCTGAGTCCATTGCCTAAGCCAATATCAAAGAATGCAAACCAGGATATAATGGACGAGATGGTCATCCATATACCATACTCAACTTTACCCACATAGCCTAATGTTAAGGGAACAATTAAAAAACTAATCAGAATCGATATTCCTTTACTAATAAAGGAAACGCTAATATTTTTTTTTGCACGTAATGTTCTTTTATTACCTTGTGTAAAAAAAGAAACAATTGATTTTGGGCTTAAACCATTAACCATTAAGACTTAGGAATAAAATTGGTGGATACCATTAGTAATTTTAATAATTTCATTGTCGCTTAATTGAGCTGCAGATGGTAACCAAAGACCTTTTTCCCCAACTAGATTTGAAATAGAATATTCTCCACCTATATTATATGCTTTTTGCTTATTAATTGGAGGATACATAATTCTTGTTCCAATTCCTTGCTCTTTTAAATAGCTTTGTAAATTTTCTCTGTCATTAGCTAATACATCCATAAACCAGGGCGTTGTATTTTTTATATCTTGATCAAAAAACTTAATTTGAGAAATATCTTTAAGCTGTTCTTTATATAATTTCCATATTTCTTTTTTCCTATCAACCCTCCATTGTAATTTTTTCATTTGCTCTATGCCAATTACTGCTTGTATATCTGTAAATTTAAAATTCCAGCCAATAGAGTCGTGAATATCATTTCCCCCTCCAGAACGACCAAAATCTTTAAGTCGTTTTATTTTATGGGCCATATCATCATCATCGGTAATTAAAGCACCGCCTTGCCCGGTTGAAATCACTTTAGGTGCTGAAAAAGAGAAAGAACCTATCAGTCCCTCTCTGCCAATATGTTTACCGTTCGGATAAAAAGATCCAAGCGATTGGGCACTATCCTCTAATAAAATTAGATTATTTTCTTTTGCTAGATTTACAAATGCTTCAATGCCCGATTTAGGATATCTACCGTTTGCAGAAACAAAAAAGATTGCTTTTGTTTTAGATGTTATTGCTTTTTTAACCAAATCTATATTCAAACAAAGAGTTTCCGGCTCAACATCAACAACTACTGGTTTTGCCCCAAACATCTTAATAGAATTTGGCGTAGCAATCATTGTAAAATTTGGTACAATCACTTCAACACCAGCTTTTATGCCAGCGGCTAGGGCTGCCAGAGTAAGGCTAATAGTCCCGTTGTTAACAACGATACAATGTTTGGCGCCAGTAAATTCAGCAATCATTTGTTCAAATTCTTGCGTTTTTTTAAATTCTGTAATCCAACCGCCGTGCCCTAAATAATCGTCCATAGCAATGCGCTCTTCTTCGCCAAACCAAGGCTCCATTTGTGGAATAAAACTTTCCATTATATTTTTTTAAATTTAGTTTCTAATAAAACAATTTCTTCCTTTTGCCTTTTTTTGATTTTTTTACACGGGATTCCTGCATATAGTATATATTCTTCCAAATTTTTATTGGCTAATGATAATGCCCCTAAACAAGATCCTTCTTTAAATGTAACATTTGGAAGTACCACAGATCCAGCACCAACTATACAGTGTTTATTTAAGATAATTGTCCCAATAATAGCATTTCCTTTGTATTCCATTGGAACTAATGGTGTAGCTATTCCTCCAATATAGTCGTCGGAGCCAGCAGAAAGAACAACATTTGGGGCTAGGGTCGAGAATTCCTTCATTTCAACATACGCCTTCTTTCCCCCAATTATTTTACAACCAGAAGAAATATGAACGTTATTGTGGATTTTCAATGAAGTTGAAATATAAGTGAAGTCATCAATAATTACATTGTCTCCAATTTCAACCAATTCGGGATAACGTATACGAACCGTTTTGCCGATGATAACATTTTTACCACAGGATTTGAGTTCATTCAAGTCAAAAAAAATATTTTCCGACATGTTTTTTTATTTAATTTGTTGCATCCAAAATTCAATCATTTCATCCATAAGCGATTCGAATGTATACTCGGGAGTCCAATTAAAGGTTTTTCTAAGCCTTGAGCTATCGCCTCTTAAATATGGAAGTTCTTCTGGTCTAAGAAATTTGGGATTTTGCACAACATAATCTTTATAATTCATATCTAATTTTGAAAAAACATATTCAGTCATTTCACGTACCGAATGTGATTCTCCTGTTGCCACAACAAAATCATCAGCAATATCATGATTAATTATCATGTGCATTGCTCTTACGTAATCTTTTGAATGGCCCCAATCACGATATGCATCCATATTTCCTAGTTCAAGGATATCTGCTTTTCCTTTTTTAATTAAAACAGCAGCTTTAACTACTTTATTAGTTACAAAGTTACTTCCACGTCGTGGCGATTCGTGGTTAAATAGAATTCCATTCACAGCATGTAGATTATAGCTTTTGCGGTAATTCCTTGTAATGTTATAAGCAAATACTTTTGCACAGCCATAAGGGCTTGTAGGTTTTAAAGGAGTGGTTTCGCGTTGATAATTATCACTTTCTACAGAAGTGCCAAACATTTCAGATGAACTTGCCTGATAATATTTGGCTTGCGGACATGAATTTCTATAGGCTTCCAAAAGATTGAGTGCTCCTAATGCATTAGTTTGAGCCGTGAACTGTGGGACATCGAAACTAATTCGGACATGGCTTTGGGCGGCTAAATTGTAAATTTCATCAGGTTGGATATTACTTAATAGTTTGTACAGTCCGGAAGTGTCTAAAAGATCACCGTAACTAACATGCAGATTTTCTCTTGCTAATTCAATTCTACTCTGTTGATGTTCCGGTACTGAATTCCTTCTTACAATGCCATGCACTTCATAACCTAAACCTAAAAGGTACTCTGTTAGATAGCTTCCGTCTTGTCCGTTTATTCCTGTAATAAATGCCTTCTTCATGTTTTATTATTTATTATTTATTATTTAAAAATTCTTTATCCAATTGTTGGCCTAAATAAGGACCTGTTTTGTACTCATATACAATGGTGTCATTTTCTAAGATTAGATAATTGTGACCTCCGCGAAATGTCATAGAGCAATCGCCGGGTAATAAAATTGGTTCAGCAATGATTGTATCATCCAGATCATAGAAAATACATTTAACACTGCCCTTGATCACTACCCAGCTTTCCTGAGCAATGTTGGTTGTTTTTTCAAGAAAAATATGCTTGTGGGCTTTAAACGTTTGGCCTTCCTGCATTTTCAAGCTGGCTAACTGTAGAAACTCTTCATCAGGTGAAATATTGGTTCTGCCATTAATTTCATCTAGTCTGTACACAATGTGTAGTAGGGTTTCGGGTTGTATTCTTGAATAAATTTTTTCCATGATCGTTTTGACAATTAGTTAAAAAATAAATTGATTATGATTTTTTTAATGTTCCTAATATAAACTAGAATTAAAGCAAAAATATGAGCAAAGCAATTTGCATTTTGGTCTAAAATCTATAGTACCTGGCAGATATTGAATAACATAAATGCTAATTATTAATTCCGTGCCACAAATTACTCAATCGTGTATTTCCCAAGATCAATTTCAGCACCCGCCACGAAGTATTGTTAATGTTATAATCTTCGGGTATCGGATTGGCAATTCCCGATTGATGCTGTGCAACAGACAAGCGAACAGCATTTAATACAATTTCAGGATCGAAACCGGTAAGGATAATGCTACCAGTATCCTGGGCCTCGGGCCTTTCCATGGATTGGCGTAACGAAATGGCCGGGAAGTTAAGAATGGAAGATTCTTCGCTGATTGTTCCGCTATCAGAAAGCGTGCAACGCGCGTTCATTTGTAAGAAGATATAATCCAGGAACCCAAAAGGTTTCAGCCATTGAATAAGGGGATTAAATGTTACTCCTTCCAAGGCTTCCAGTCTTTTGCGGGTACGGGGATGCGTGGATACAATAACCGGCAGTTGGTATTCCTTGGCCAATCTATTTAAAATTTCTATAATTTTCCTGAGATTCGATGGATTGTCCACGTTTTCTTCGCGATGCGTGGAAACAATAAAGTAATTGCCTGCCTCCAGTTTCAGTTCGGAAAGAACCTGTGATTGTTGAATCTTGGGTTGGTAATAATCCAGGACTTCTTTCATGGGGCTGCCGGTTAAATATATCCGGCGGTGTTGCAATCCTTCTGCAAGCAAATGCCTTCGGGCATGTTCGGTATAGACTAAATTAAAGTCAGCAATGTGATCAATAATCCGGCGGTTGGTTTCTTCCGGTACATTAAAATCAAAACTACGGTTTCCGGCTTCCATGTGAAAAACAGGGATATGCATACGCTTGGCCATATAGGCTGAAAGGCATGAATTGGTATCACCCAGAACAAGCAAAGCATCGGGCATTTCCTTTTTCAGTACTTCTTCTGTTTTGCGGATGATGTCGCCAACAGCCGCGCCAAGCGAAGAGGTATCCACATTAAGGAAGTGGTTTGGTTTACGGAGTTCCAGATCATCAAAGAAAACCTGATTGAGTTCGTAATCGTAGTTTTGGCCGGTATGCACAATAATCTGGTTAACATGCTGGTCGAGCAGGGCCATTACCCTTGATAAGCGAATAATTTCGGGCCGTGTACCTATGATGGTTAATACTTTTAGTTTTTTCATATTATCTTTTATTCCACAGTGTTTCTCAGTGTCGGACACAGTGTCTCACAGATTTAATAAAAAAATACACAGTGTAACTCTGTGTTTAACTCTGTGTAACTTTTCTTATACTTTTTCGAAATACGTATCCGCATCGCTGGCTTCAAAATGTTCGCTAATCCAGAAAATGGTATAGAGTTCTTCGTTGCCTATGTTGGTAATGTTGTGGGTGTACCAAACCGGCATATCTACAAAAGAAGGATAATTTCCATCCAATTCAAAGGATAAAACTTCGTTTGTCCCGATTCGCCTGATTTCAATCCGGGCTTTTCCTTTAATTACAGCAAAGCGTTCTGCTTTTCGGGTATGGAAATGGTTGCCGCGGGTTATTTCGGGAACAGTTGTCGAAAAGGAAACCTGTCCGCCGCTGTTCAGTTTAACTGTTTCCACAAAACTTCCCCGTTCATCGGTATTTAATTTCAATTGAAAGGGAAAGAAGGTGGCGTGGTCGATGTAACACAAAAATGTATTCCATAAGTTTCGGTTGAAGGAATCGTCAAGGTTGGGTATCATTCCTTTTTCGAAATAGTTTTGTTTAAATTCCGTAAGTTTATTCAGAAGTGCTGACACTTTAATTTGAGAAGTATTGGGTACATAAAAAGTTTCACAGAGTTTCACGGTGTTTGACACAGTGTTACTCTGTGTTTTACTCTGTGAAACATTGTGATCCAAAATTTTACTGATTATATGCTGAACCAGTTCCCCAACATAAATCAGCTTGATTTCCCCATCTACCTCAATCTTTGGTTGTTCGTTATGAGTTAGCTGGTGACAAAATGTTGCAACTACCGAATTGTAATAAGGGTTTCCAAAAGGCCCGAATACATTAGGGATCACAAATCCTGTAAATTGTGAGTGATTCCTTTCGGCCCATTGTTCCAGCAGTTGACGGCCTTCCTTTTTTGATTTTCCATACAAGTTATCCTTTTCTTCCTGTGTGCTTGATGAAAAGAGTATATGAGGCTTAGAGTTGGTTGTTTCGCAAGCATCAATCAATTGTTTCACCAAACCTATATTGGTTTGATAAAGCACTTCCGGATCATTGTGCCGGTTCATAGCTGCCAGATGAACTACGACATCACAACTTTGAACAAATCCGGTCAGTTTATTTTCATCCAAGAAGTATGCATCTTCAAATGGAATGCGTTCAAATAGTTCAGGCTGCAAACCTAAAGTATTATATAAGTGTGTTCCTACAAATCCGGATTGGCCGGTTATTCCAATTTTTATCATATCTTGATGGCACGCAGATGACACTGATTAAACAGATCTGCGCTGATTTTAATTTTTATTTGAGAATATTTTTCGTTTAACTTCCGGTTTTTTACCAAAGTTAAGTAATAGTCCAACTTCTATATCTATAGCTTTTAGATAATTGATAAGTTGAAATTCATGTTCTTCACATAGTGTTTCTGCAGCTTTTAATTCTACAATAACTTTGTTTTCTACCAGCAAATCTGCAAAATATTCACCAACCAATTCATTCTCGTAATATACGTTTATTGGTTTTTGTCGCTCAACGTAAA
>JAQIBQ010000442.1 GCA_027859005.1 Prolixibacteraceae bacterium
GTTTTATACTAAACGACATCAACGAGGACACAATTAACAATACCTATTTTGAAAATAGAATAACAGCAATTGTATTTTTTGATTTTGGATGTGCAGGTTGTTTGCCTGAAATCAGTTAATTAATGAATTAAAAACTCATTATAAAAACAAACCTGGTAATATTATAGTTTTTGCCTTTGAAACAAAAAATGATTTACTCGCCTTCAATTGTGATACTTGTGAGAACCAATGGCAATACAAATCGAGAGTGCTTGGGAATAAATGCTTAATTGTTAGAGACTTTCCAACCATAAAATACCAGCTGATTCCTTTAAGAGCCATATTTAATGATAAGGAACGAAATATTTGTCCTTCATCAATTCGTAACCTTGTGGTTTTAACACCTCTAATTTATTTCATAGACAATCAAGGTAGGTAAGATCAGAAATCATGACTTTCAAAAAAATCAGAAATCCTTCGAATCTGAACTCAACTTTTGGAAAGAACAAATTGATTTTCATTTGACCGAAATAAAAGAAGAACTAGAAGCTATTCAAGAAATTCATTAAGAATTACTAGTTCATTTTTCTTAGCATCAATTTGAGTTATTTTATTATTATAACGAACCTGCATTGAATTACCTATTAAATTTTTAATTCTAGCTTGTTTCAACTTGCCATTCTCCCATTCAATATCCACTTCAAAACCACCTCTAGCCTTCAACCCCGAAACTTTTCCATTAGGCCAAGCTTTAGGTAATGCTGGTAAAAGATGGATTTCGTTAGCATGACTTTGTAATAACATTTCTGCAACGCCAGCAGTTCCACCAAAATTCCCATCGATTTGAAAAGGTGGATGATTGTCGAATAGGTTTGACAATGTAGATTTTCGTAAAAGTGCCAAAAGGTTCTGGTAGGCTTTTTCGCCATTGCCTAAACGAGCAAAAAAGTTTATAATCCATGCCCTACTCCAACCCGTATGCCCACCTCCATGAGCTAAACGATAGTCTATTGTTTTACGAGCAGCTTCAGCAAAATCGGGTGTTTGTGTTGTACTAATTGAATTTCCTGGATACAATCCATACAAATGTGATATATGACGATGACCAGGTTCTGGTTCTTTAAACTCTTCGGTCCATTCCATAATTCGACCATCACTGCCAATTTGAAGTGGAGCAAGTTGCGAAACAAGCGTTTCGAGTTCATTTCTAAATTCCACATCAATTCCTATAATTTTTGAAGCTTCAATAGTATTTTGCAATAATTCCCTTGTGATAGTCATGTCCATGGTTGGCCCCATAGTGATGTTGGAAATTTTACCATCGGGAGTCTCAAATTTATTCTCAGGAGAACTAGATGGACCAGTCACTAAATATCCCGTTTTGGGATCTTCAATTAAATAATCAACAAAGAATAATGAAGCTTCTTTTAGTATCGGATAAACTTTTTTCAAGTAATCCTGATCCTGCGTAAATAAATAGTGTTGCCAAATGTGTTGGCATCCCCAGGCAGCACCCATTGGCCACATTCCCCATTCGGGTTCACCAACAGCAGTAGTCCAATACCATGCATTGGTAGTAAAATGTGCTACAAAACCACGACTATTATACATATTTTTCGCTGTTTCACGTCCATGGGTTCTCAAACTATCGATTAATGCAATAAAGGGTAAGTGACATTCTGATAGATTTGTTATCTCTGCAGGCCAATAGTTCATTTGAATATTAATGTTGATATGATAATCGGCACTCCAAGGAGGAACTAAACCATCGGCCCAAATTCCTTGCAAGTTTGCAGCTAAATCTCCAGGACGAGACGAACTAATTAATAAATACCTTCCAAAATTGAAATACGTTTCGATTAAACCGTTATCTTCTTCTCCATGCTGAACGGCTTTTAACCGGCTATCAGTTGGGATTTCATTTTTATCTTCATCGGTGAGTTTCAATTCTACGCGTTTGAAATACGATTGATAATCATGAATATGATCTTTCCTGATTTTTTTGAATTTTTTGGAGGCCAACTTTTCCATATCTGCCAAACATTGCTCTTCCTGATTCTCTCCCCAATAGTTGGTTCTTGCAGTTAAAACGAAGGTCACTTCATCGGCCTTATTGATACGAATACTATCTCCTTCCGTAACCAAATCACCTCCAGTATTGAAAGCGTTTAATGCGCAGAAGTAATGAACTCCGGGATTCAGTCCTTGGATATCAACTCCACCTGCAGTAACCTGGCCCCTCATTATTATTGAATTCTTATTGGCTGAAATTTCAGCATCCTTTGGTCTTTTTAAGGCAGCAGAAATGGAAACAGAAGCTGGTTTATCTGCTGATATTTTTACAAATAAAGCCTGATCGGGATAACTCGAGAAATATTCCCTTTTAAAATTAACACCATCAACAGAATAGGAAACCGAAGCAATAGCCGTTTCTAAATCAAGCTTTCGTTTATAATTTTCAGCTTCACCTACATGATTGGCTTGCAGGTACAAGTCGCCCAATGTTTGGTACATGTTCCAATTGTTATTACCCATGAATTCATTTTTACACAATATTTGAGCTTTGGCATATTCACCATCAAAAAGCAGTTGCCTTATTTCGGGCAGCACTTTATAGGCTAAGGTCTTATCGGTAAACTGATTACGACTTCCTGTCCATAAAGACTCTTCGTTCAATTGAATTCGTTCATTGTAAATACTTCCAAATACCATTCCGCCCAAGCGGCCATTTCCAATGGGAAGTGCTTCGTTCCAGTTTGATGCTGGTTGAGCAAACCAAATTGTATTGTTTTTAATGGATTCATTTTTAGTTGTACAAGAGACAAGTACAATAAGGAAAGCAAAAACTAGATTTTTCATGCAAGTTATTTTTCAATTGAAACTAAACTACAAATTTATGTCGTAATATATATATTGTATGTTGTTGATGTTTTGAGTTGGGTAGTTGTTTGTGAAATTAGGTAAAAAAAAAGACCTGCAGATAATTATCCACAGGTCCAATCCATTCAAAAATTTTGATTGACTTTATTCACCCATTCCGTCGATGGTTACAATTGTTCCATCGTCATTGTATTTCAATTCTACAATCTTCATGCTACGCAACCAAGTTTTTCCACCCGATGGTTTACTATCGTGATGTAATAAATACCATTTTCCTTTGTACTTTACGATTGAATGATGAGTTGTCCAACCTACAACAGGAGTAAGAATTACTCCGGCATAAGTAAAAGGTCCGTATGGATTATCTCCTATGGCATAACACAACAAGTGGGTATTACCTGTTGAATAAGAGAAATAATATTTACCATTGTGTTTGTGCATCCAAGGAGCTTCGAAAAAACGACGATTATGGTCACCTGCTTTTAAAGGTTCACCCTTAGGGTCTAGAACGACAATGTCTTTAGGTTCTTCACCATAATTCAACATGTCGTCTGACATCTTTGCAATTTTTGCACAAAGTGCAGGCTCATTATCAGCAGGCTCCTGCCCATTTGGATCGTACTTTCCTGTTTTCCAACGCTGAAGCTGACCACCCCAAATACCGCCCCAATAAGACAATACAGTACCATCGTCTTGCTTGAAAGTTGAAATATCGATACTAAAACTACCTTTCATTGGTTCTGGCTGTGGAACATATGGGCCTTCTGGATTATCAGCAATTGCAACACCCAAGTGAAAAATATCGTTTTCATCTTTTGCGGGAAAATACATGTAATACTTTCCATCTTTTTCTGCAACATCGTTTGACCACATCTGACGTTTGCCCCAAGGGACATCCTTAACATCTAAAGCAACACCATGATCAGTAGCCATTCCATTATCAGCATCGTCCAATGAATACACATGGAAATCTTTCATATTGAAATGATCTCCATTATCATTTTCGGGTACTCCCGACTCAATATCGTGTGATGGGAAAATGTATAATTTCCCGTTGTAAACATGACCTCTTGGGTCTGCGGCATAGATCCCATCGATTAAATAACGTGGTTTTTCTGACATTTTGATTAAGTTTTACTGTAATAAATCAATTTTCTTTCAATAACTCAACAATACTTTGAACTGCAGGTTTAGCCTGATATTTTCTATCAAACAATAATGGATAATCAGTTCTGCCATTTATAGGCCAATTATTCCTCCAAGTATTGGCATCACTCAATCCCCAAAATGTTACACGAGATATTTTTTCGCTATTTTTTATAAATAAGTCAAAAATTTCAACATAACGTTTATCCAATATATTACTTACAGAATCAGGAATACCTTCGGCATAAGGATCATATTCTTGTTTTAGTTCAAAATTAGTAGATATATCAGCTGTAATTTGTTCTGAAGGAAATGGAAGAACACTCACATCTAATTCAGTAAACATAGCCTTTACGCCCATTTCAGCTATTGCATCGATACTAATTTGATATTGTTCAATAGTAGGTTCACTTAGTCCAATATGAGCTTGCAAACCAACACCATCAATCTTTAATCCATTAGCTTTAAGATCACTAAAAAATTGAATTACATTCTTACATTTTTCAGGCTTCCACATGTTATAATCGTTATAGTACAATTGAGCATCTGGATCTGCCTCATGAGCAAACTGGAAAGCTAACTCGATATAATCATCCCCTATAATCTGCAGAAATTTACTATTCCTAAGAGAGCCATCCTCATTAAAGGCCTCATTTACAACATCCCATCCATTAACTCGACCTTTATATCGACCAACAACAGTTGATATATGTGTTCTAACTCTTTCAATCATCACTTCACGCGATACATCGTTCCCTTCAATATCAGTAAAGAACCAATGCGGTGCTTGCGCATGCCAAATTAAACAGTGTCCAATAATAAACATATTATTGGCTTCGCCATATTCAACAAATTCATCGGCTTTATCAAAAGTAAAAACGCCTTCCTCTGGTTGTAAGCTTTCACTCTTCATGCAATTTTCAGCAACAATTGAGCTAAAATTATTTACAGTGGTAGCATTTACCAAAGAATCCAAACCATCAGTTTGCCATTCGTTTAAGGCAACTCCAATAAAGAACTTATCTGCTAAAGCATTTTTTAAAGAAGTAGTATCACAATCACTTTTCTTTTCACAAGAGCTACCTATAATTAAAAATGCAAACACAAAAAATACTAACAGATTTTTTTTCCTCATTATTACTTTATTTATTTTGAGCGTCTATCACTCAATTCTTTTTCAATTGTTAATTCCATCTTCTTATTAATTATATAAAAGAAAAGAAGTGCTGCACCAAGCAAAAATGTAATGGAAGGAAATACACTTACTAACATTTTTACTCCATTAATTACAGAATCAGGTTGTACAATTTCCATTCCTGCTTCCACACTTTCTTTATTTACGTATCCATATAAACCAAGAATCCAAGCAACTAAGGCACCACCGATAGCAAGACCACCCTTAAGTCCGACCATCATTGCTGAAAATATAATTGCAGTTGCTCTACGGTTATTTTTCATTTCTGAATAATCGGCAACATCGGCAATCATTGCCCAAAGTAGAGGAATTGTAATTCCATAGAAGAAACCGTGTAATATTTGAGAACCAAACATTAAGGTGACATCTGTTGGTTTAAAAAGGTAAAAAGCCAAAACAAATAAAGTTGCAATAAATAGAGCGACTCCAAATACATCTCTTTTACCATATTTATCGGCTAATTTTTTTGAAAGAGCGATTCCAAAAAGCATAAAAATAATACCTCCTGCATTAAACAATCCAAATCCGGCTGAAGTAGGGTCAGAACCAAAAAAATTCATTCCAATACTAGACATTCCATCTAACACAGGACTAATAAAGCTAGCTAATGCAATAGGATCGACATAATTACTAAAATAATATACATAAGCCCCTCCCTTCATTGCAAGCGTAATAAATACTAAAATAGTTAAAGTCAACATAATAAGCCATGGCTTATTTTTAGATAAATCGGTAAGATCCTGTTTTAATGATGATTCTTGCTCTGCAGTAGGTACAATACGTTCTTTGGTTGTGAAAAAAGTTATTAATAACATCACAGTACCAACTATTGCCAACCAGGTCATCACTGTCTCAATACCAGCTGCCTTATCTCCTTTGCCTGCATACTCAATAATGGGTAACATAAACACCTGCACAAAAAATTGTGCAAACATTACGGCAACAAAACGAATAGATGAAATACTATTACGTTCTTTCATATCTCCGGTAATAACTCCACTCAATGCAGAGTAAGGAAGGTTATTAGCAGCATACAACATTAGTAATAAAGTATAGGTAACGGCAGCATAAATCACTTTCCCTTTATACTCAAAATTTGGAGTCGAAAATGCTAACAATGCCATAACTCCAAGAGGAACTGATGTATATAAGATCCAAGGCCTAAATTTACCCCATTTAGATTTTGTTCTATCGGCAAGTGCACCAACAACCGGATTGAATGCAAAGGCAGCAAACAAACCAACACTCAACATAATTAATGAGGCATGACTAGTTTTAAGGCCATAAATATCAGTATAGAAAAAAGCTAAATAAGTTATTAGGGTTTGAAAAACCAGATTAGCTGCCAAGTCGCCCAAACTATAACCAACTTTCTCGACCAAAGAGAGCTTTTGAGATGATTTACTCATAATGAAAGAATTTCTATTTATTAGTTTTTGTATAATATTATCATTCGAAATGGATAGAACTAACCCATTTTAAAGTTCAAATATACTTATTAAAGCATCTCACTCCATTGTTAAAAAAACGAATAGGTTTAATCTTAAAAGGACAAAAAAAATGAAATGACTGATATCTAACACTTACAGAAGATAAGATGAAAGATAGTACCAAATATTTCCCCTAAAGTTGATTAAAATTTCAACTCATTTATAGCACATAACTATACTATTTCTAAAATACATCCGATATATTTAATTCTAAACAACTTGCAATTATTTTAGAAATGAAGAAGCTGATTTAGTTTATAAATAAAAAAGTTTAATTTGCCCTACATTTTATTCAAGGAAGAAAATAAATTAAATAGAAAGATATATGATTAAATCATCATTT
>JAQIBQ010000470.1 GCA_027859005.1 Prolixibacteraceae bacterium
GGGTTACGTGGAGTAGAAGGAGAAATTTGTTCAACAAAGTTTAGCGGAGTAGAATTTCCGCAGGTTTTATTTCTCCCGCTTTTGAAATCTTATAACTTCTATTTTGCATTGTTCCAGTATTTCAATAGAATCTTTTTTTCGATAATCTTCAGCGTAATAAACGGTTTTAACATTTCCCAGATTTACCAATCTTTTTGCACAGGCAGAACATGGAAGGTGGGTTACAAAAACTATTTTTTCAACGCTCCTTGGTGAATCGCAATTGATTACCGCATTTTCTTCTGAGTGCAAACAGCCACAATTTCCAGGTTCTTCTCTATCGCATTGATTGGGTAAGCCCGATGCATTTCCATTATAACCAATCGATAATATCTTTCGGAAATCGGTAGTGGTTATAACGGTTCCAACGTTTAAGCGATTGCATGTGGACCTTCTTGAAATGGAAAAGGCAAAATCCATGTATAATTCTTGAAAACTTGGTCTTTTTGTAACTACACTATATTCATTTGTATCCATAGATTTTCATTTTTTCAGTACAAACATTTTTCCTTCTTTATGATGATAAATATACACAAAAAGAGTTTAGAAGGCTTTGTACCTAAACGGTCTGATTAGCTACTATTATTAGGTTACTTAATAGCTTTTTGAAGCAGCATAAACCAATCAAGTCTTTATTTTTCAATCGGATTAAAATTAGTAATAATAATTTTCCTATTGCAATGCAGGTTGTGAATATATTGATAATAACCAACATTAAATGCAAGTGTATTTCAATGACTTGGAATATGCTGTATAATACCAAAAACAACACAAAATGAGCGTTATAATTTAATTCTTTTGAGTTTATTCTTCGTTAAAAAAAATCGTCAGAACATAGGCTATGCCTCATTTTTTTGCGTTAACTAAACTCAAAAACGCTATAATTATTTAACGCTCATTCTGAATTGCATTTGGTATAAGTTGATAGTTTGGATGAAATTCTTCTTACAAATGAGCTGTTGGAATCCAATTCGTCAAAAATGGTATATTGGATTTAGCAACAATGGTTTAATACATTACAACTAATAAAAACTGTCTTCATTGATGGTTTCTCCATCACTCAAAATATCGTTGACTTCTTCTATGTCGAAATAGTCAGGTTCGAAAGCTCCCAACCATTCTTTTTCATCAACACTTAATTGGTTTGCTTCCATTTTTTTCATCAAATCCTGATAGCCCCAAGATCCTCCACTGTCTTCTGGTGGAGCATTGCGTTTACCTGCCATGCAAGTAGGGAATTCTGGGCCAAGTTCCATTATCTTTTCAATTACAATTTGGTGGACCCAGTCATCGCCGAAATCGTAGCAATAGGTGAATTTTACTTTTTCTTCTAGTGGGAAATCTTTAAGTTTCACATCATTTGCAATTAAACCTTCGACTGATTCTCCGGGCATTAGTCCTTTTTCTGTTTCCACATGGTACCCGGCAATATTAAATGAATAAAGGTGCATATTGGTCCAGTTGAAGGATATTTGCAGAACATTGTGCAATTGGAAAAAGCTTAACTCATCGGAAACCACAATACGGCGCCAAACCACTGGTTTCACATTTTTTAGCGTTATTTTTAATTGAATGAACATTGTTTCCTTTATTTAAGTGTTATTTTTTTAGTGTACCTATCTTTTGTGATTTTTTTTTGATTTCGTATATCAAAATTACTGTTCGGCTAATAAAACTATAGTCGAATTATTTTCCACAGCATTTTTTATATTTCTTTCCGCTTTCGCAAGGGCACGGATCGTTCCTGTTTATTTTTACTGATACTGCTTGCTGTGGAATTTTAGATGTGTTGAAATCCGAGTTTTTATCTTCATTATAACCAGACCATGTGTCTAAAACTTTAGTGTAAAGTTCAAAAATGGATTGGATATTTAGTTTTTGATTGAATGCAGGCAATTTGCCCAATTCAATTTCTACCTCCTTATAGTTTCCGGTTATGCCAAGGGATACATATTGCTTTTCATAGAGGGGTTTTATGACGGGCAATAATTCAGGTAGCTGGCAGTCAATTGTATGACAGATTGCTAATCCTAAAAAATCAGAATCAATAATATTGTCTTCAATTGTAGCTTTAGCGAAGCGCTTAAATATCTCGGTATAGATAGCAAGTATTTCTTCTTTTCTTTCAGGATGATGCAGTACTATTTGGCAAAGTGTATGAGAAACAGCTGTTTTGCTATAGGTGTCGATTCCTGGTTTTAGTAAAAATGGTTTGAATAGGGCAGTATTGTTTATTCCCAAACAAAATAGGCACTGCCAAATGGTATCAGTTATATGACCACCCAGCCAATTTTCCAGAAATTCATCGTCGAATTCTAAAAAAGAAAGAATTTTCGGCAAGCTTTCTTCTGCCTTAATTTCTTTTAATAAAAAAATTGCATGCAATACAAACGATTGCGTCTCCTCTTCATATTCTAGCTTTTTAAACCAACTATATCGCTCAACAGCATCCTCTAATATTTTTTCAAGATCTTCAATAAGTGAATGGCGCGGCAAAGCAATTATTTCCCGAAGTATATTGTGCGGAATTTCCAACCCATATTGATAAAGTATTTCTATTTCAGTATGGTTAAATATGGGGCGATCTTTTTTTGTGTTTCTGGTTAGTGCTAGTTTTGCTTTTTTAGGTGAAATTCGCTTCTTTTCTTCTTCTTCTATTCGCAATGCGGCATTTTGCAACCTTAATAAAAACAAATAGGTTTCGGCTTCTTGTGTGTCGTGATGGTCAGGTGCAAGCTCTTTCATTATCTCAATCCTGTTTTCTGCCAACTCAAGGTTTTCAATTGCAGCAAAATATCGGATCGACACTTTAAAAAAACCAGTAATTTCTGCTAAATGAAATATGTCCCGTTCAGGATACAATTCCTTTAGTTCCATTGCCTCACCCAGTATTAACGGCACCTTTGCAAATTCTTCTTTTTCGATACAAACATTGGCCTGGTTAATTTTTGCAAATAAATAATCGGGATGTTCGGCCAACAACCAGTTATTTACTTCGACACCCTTTTTGTGGTTTCCTTGAATATTGTAAGCCACCGATAAGTAATTTTTAAGTATAGGAACTGTTGGGTGTTTGACAATTAACGTAGTTAATTTTTCAATTATTTTTTTGTTTTTCTTTTCCTCTATTTCATAATACAACGATTCCAGTTGTCTGTTTAATTCAGGTGTTATTCCAAACCTTTTGTTTTGAAAATCGGGGTCAGTAGTTATTTGGTAATTGTATTTTTTGTATTGTTTAGTCATATTCGTTAAAGCAATGGTTCATGAAAATCTAAAATAATTTTTTTGTTTAAATATCAGCTATCCTTTTTACAGTTTGTTTTGCTTCTTCTGAAAAGTTCTCAAGATCGGCGTCTGAAATAATGCCCTCGTTTAGTTGACCAGCAATTATTAATAAATACCTGGAACCAGTCATCCCATCGTACCTGAGTGCAATGTGCTTGTCGAATTTGTGGATGTGGTCAAATAAAGAATGATAAGCCTCACGGTTGTTCTTTTGCTCGCTTTTCCAGTTTGTAATAATTTTATCGGCTTTCATAAGTCCATTTTCAAACTCTTTTAGCAGACCCAATTCAATAATTTCGCGGGCAGTTTTCTTGTCTTTTTTTGAAAGTTCCATTTTTAAATCTAATTAGGTAGTTTGTAAATTGTGTCGATATGGTTCGAATTGCGATGCAGCACCCCAAGGTAACGGTTTATTTTTTCCTGATATTCGATCAAATAGTTTGGGTGAACTTTTTTTAAGACATTAATTAGCCGTTGGCCAATAATCCCTACTTTTGAATCGTAAGCAGTAAAACAGGTTCCAAAATAGTTAATCGGATAGGTAAAGGTTTCTTCAAGGATATACAGCAGTAATTCGGCTTCCAATAATTTATTTTTTGATATTTTAGTGAATTCATTGATTCGCTTAATACAAGCTGCCAGCATATTAGCCATTCTTAACTCGTCAGAAAAACCTTTGTGTCGTTTGGTGTACAAATAGTTTATGTCCAACTTTGTTTGCTCAAACAACTCCTGTTCACCTCCTTCTTTGTCAAGATAGTTCACCTTTAAAGAATTGAAAAAATGACTATCCTTGGCGGCCATTTTAAGCACAATTTTCTCTAATTCTGCTTTCGATAGTTCTTTTATCTGTTGTTTTGTTTCAATGGTTAATCTGGGCATTCTGCATTGATTTGTTAGTTTCACTTAGATTGATTCCTTTGCTGCTATTTATAAGCCAGCCACTATACAATAATTGTTTTTCTATTTGGTGTTGGTTTCATTTTACCTTTACCCTGAGCTGCGAAAGGTTTTTAATTCTTACAATTCATTATCATAACCATTAAAAGGTAGGTTGTCGTCAGGGTCTTTATCAAAAGGCCCAACACCAGGAGGATTAAACAAACCCCAGCGATCAATGAAATAGTCCCAGGGGTCAAATTTTGATACCCAATCGATGAACAATAGACGGTATTCTTCCAGAAGAACCCTTACCATTTGAAAGTAGTCTACGTGATCAAAGCCAAACATTTCAAGGGAATGGTTTTGAATCATTAACTCCATTGCTGCTTTTCTTATAATTGTGGCGGCTTCCATTTTTATATCGTAAGGTTGTCCACCTTCAGCACCAGCCACTTTTACCATCAACATCATGGCATCTTCAAGCATAATGCATTTCACATTTGATAAGCGGTCATCATCAGCAATTAGCTCAGTAATTTGCTGGACTAACTCATAGATCTGTTCTCCCTTATTATAGAGAGCCTGAGCTTGAGGATCTCTTTCTTTATCGTCGTCGAACATATTGATTTTAACTCTTATTTTAGTTTTTAACTTCGTTTTAAAATTGACTGTAACTAAGACTGTACTAAATATTTCGCGATTATAAAGCAAAAATATATCTAATTTCTTAACGCTCATACTAAAATTAAATAGTATTACTACCTTTAATGCTTATCCCATAAGTCAATTCATTCATAAAAACTCTATTATGAAAATGAAAAGATTGGCAATATTACTTGCATGTTTGTTAAGTGTTACTTGTTTTTTCAACTGTAGTAATTTATTCGATCGAAACCCTGAGAATGTGGTAAAAACCAATTGCTGGAAGTTGACCGATACCGAAATTTGGTGGGTGGCCCCAACCGACAACGATCATCCGTATTTAAAGATTGATGCGATCCCTTTTGAACAAGCTTTTAACTGTAACTATGGAAATGTTGTTTATTCAGGAGTTGAGGGTAGTATTATTCTTACCGAAGAAACAAGAGGATCCATTAATTATACTTGGACTGTTTTGCCCGATTATATTTATCCCAGTCAGGAATTTGTTTGTGAATATGAATCGAAAGGAACAATTGGAAAAGGGATTGGTATTTCGCATCCAACTCCAGTTAGTAACAATGTTCCTAAATGGTTTTCTTTTTCGTCTCGCGATGGAATGAAATCAGCAAAACTTAGTATTCCTATTCCCGAAGTTGCTACAGAAACATCGGAACAATACTATGAAGTTGAACTTTCGAGCGACGGATTTTATTATATCCGCTATAAGTACATTTATGAATGGATGCCAAAATAGTTTTTTTCAATACTGAGTGGCGAAAATTAAATATTTCCGTTTTTAAGATTTACGTAAGAGGCAACTTGCTCGCAAATTGTCCATTACTATCTTTATACAGCCATTAAGGATGACTTGTTTCAAGAACTTCATAATTGATATTACCTTCGTGTACATCAAGAAACATCAATTCATTTTGTCCTTTTTTGAGTATTTTTGTAAGGCTCATTTTATAAGCAATTACTTATAATAATGTTTGTAAAAGAACGTTTAACAAGCACAAAAATCAATACTACTCAAACGAACCATGATAAAGTATTGCTTCTTTATTTCTTGCTTGGTACTTTTTGTTCAGAATGTAAAAGGTCAATTTTTACCAGAATTTTCACAGCAAATTAAAATGCCTGAATTTATTAACCCGGGATATAATGGCTTGAATAAGGATCCATCAGCTAAGTTTCTATATAGTGATAACTACCTGAACAGTAATGGTTACAATGGGCTTTTAGCTGTTGGCTATAACTTTCCTGTAAAAAAATGGGCTACAGGTTTTGGCTTTACTTTGATCAATGAATCTGTTGGTGAAATTTTAAAAACTAATGGCACTGTCAGTATTTCTGTAAATAAAAAGATTTCGAAATTTACCTATCTCACTTTTGGTTTAGGTTTTGGTCTTGAGTTTATCGATAATAGTGAAATCAAAAATAATCTTGAAAGTGTTTCCAGTGCTAAATTATTTACAAGCAACTATTACTATACAACAAGCGGTTTAAATTTGTTTTCAAAAAATATGCATGTCGGAATTGGAGTACATAGTACACAGCTCGATAAAAAGAGATATTTTAAAGATGAATTCTTTACTTATTTTTTAAATGGAAGTTATAATTTTGTGCTTTCGGAAAGCCCTTCCATTAAGCCTTTGTTTTTGTACCGTTATTATATGGGCAATAGTCATTATGAGCTTGGTTTTTTAATGAATTTCAGCAAAGTATTTGAAACTGGTTTGGCTTACCGTTTTAAAGGGACTATTAACTATTTTGCAGCTATCACTTTATTTAAAGTGGCTGTAATTGGCTATAGTTATCTTTATCAATTCGATGAAAGCACCTATTTCTACGAAGGGATCCATGAATTAAGTTTAGCAATTAAATTACCTTATAAGTATTTATGATTTTGATACGAGTTTTTTGGGATATTGTACAACCATAAAATGGAATGTCGTCGATTACGATTGATTCATTTTTCAATATCTGTAGCTTAGTTCTTTCTGTTGCATCCTTCATTTCAACTACATCTTCAGTTCCTTTTTCAATTTGGGCTGTTCTTGTTGCATTGTTGCTGATTACTGGTACTGTTGTTTTAAGGTATAGAAGAAAAAGACTTGCCTAAAGTAGCACGAGCCTTTTTTACATGATTGCTCCAAAGCCAATGTCTGTATTATCACCTAAACCAACATTCCATAAATATTGTTTGGTTTCTGGTAAGCCCTTTAGTATAATCTGACACCAACTTGCTCTCATTATTCTTCCATTGTAAGTAATTTTTTTAGTGCCTGCATTTGCATAATTTTTATCGAATTCAATATCGAAAGTTTCGTCGTTAATACCTGCTGCTTTTAGTTTGCGTAGCGTATTTTCTTTCAAAATTGTATTGACATTTGGCATGTTATAGACAATGAATTCGCCTTGGTTTTTATCAATGGGATTCATTAAAAGAGGACTGGCAGCGAAAAAAAGTTTTCGATTTGAAAGATCAGAATCTTCAAGAATTTTAATGTCAGATACTATTAAGCCATTAAAAAGTGAGGGATTGGCTTTAACTCCAGCTTCAAGTTTTCTGACCAGTTCAACATTGGGAGCACTAAAAAAGAACGCCGTTTCTTCTTTAAACCAGATTCCATCATTACTGTTTTGTATCCCTTCGAAACGCGAAAATGAATAAGGCGGTAGCTTACTGTGATTGTCTGACCATCCTAACCAGCGGTGAATGGTTTGTGTAATTAAATCACGATGATCGAAGGGGAGTAGGGTGTTTTGTGTTTGTAGGGTTAAATAGGCTCTCATTTTTTTTAATGGATTAGATGAGAATAAGAACATATAAATGGTCTACATGTTCGTTCAATATAAAAAGCAAATCACTAGTGTCCGATTAAAAGAATAATAATGTTGGGCCAAAACCCATAATTGTTTGTATCCAAATAGTCTCGACATTAATGTTGTGGTGATTTATATTTCTTTGAAGAAAGGGCTTTAGCCCAAAGACTTGTTAACTTTGAAAGCTATTGCTTAGTCAAGTTTTGTCTGTATTTCCAGAACGATACAAACATAGCGGAAGCAACAACTAGTGTTAATATTACAAAACTAAAGTGTAGTGATTTTAATTCGGCCAAGAAACCCAGAAAAACAGGTCCTACCAAGAATCCAATGTTTGTAGTGGCTGCAATAAACGATACTCCATCGGATGTTTTCACTCCTTTTACTTGTGAAGCCAAACGATATATTTCCGGAACGATTACGGAGAAACCTAAGCCCACAACAAAAAAGCCAAAAATAGGAATGCCACTTTTTACAATCAGAACAAAAATAAATCCAACTAAACTCACAATGCTTGCCATACTAAGCAAGTGCCACGATCCTAATTTTTTACTCAAGCTATCACCAGTAAATCTACCTATCACCATTCCAACTGAAAATGAAGCATAACCCATACCTATTAGAGGCAATGGAATCTGTACTATTTTTTTTAGATAAAGAGCACTCCAATCAGCAATAGCACCTTCGGCTACCATAAATATTAAGCCAACAAAGGCAATAATTAACAATGGTTTTAAGTGTGTATATTGTTTTGGCTTATTTTCGATTTGATCACTTTTCCTGTGGTAATAATTTTTCTTAAGCACAAGTTGAATACCAACAATAAAAACAATAACTATACTTGCATGGACAATAGTATTTTCTAGCCATGCAGCTAAAAAACTACCACTTGCAGCACCTATTGCTCCCCCGATACTCCAAAAACCATGGCTGCCAGACATAATGTATACTTGGTCCTGTTTTTCAATTGTTGCTGTTAATGAATTCAGTGCTATGGCAAACAGTGAACTGGTCAGACCAAAAATAAATAAGAATATGCAGAGTGAAATATAGTTATAAGCCAAAAGAGGACCAAGCAAACTAAGGCAATAGATCAAAAGCGAAATAAAGGTGATTTTGCCAACACCAAAACGATCAACAAGGCGTCTGGCC
>JAQIBQ010000479.1 GCA_027859005.1 Prolixibacteraceae bacterium
GTTTAAAGCTTCACAAAATTGGGAATTCCCTTTTTGGTATAAAGCGAATCAACTTTTAAAAAGTATTGATTTTTTAAGGCTTCATTATCAAGATTATAATTTAATAAATACAGGAGTTCAGTTTGTGCATTTTCCCATTCTTGTAGTTCGTTATGACAAAGTATTTTTATGGGTATAAAATTGATATAGGTAAGCGTATCGTGGGTACGGTTAATGAATTCATCAATTTTCCACAAGGCTTTTAATGGTTCGTTATTAAGGTAGCTACAAACTACTTGTTCATAGGTAACGTATGAATACAGGCTATCTGTTTCAGAACTAAAATAAATGGTTTGCAGTTCATCTAATGCCTTCTGATAGTCGCCCAATTTTTTATAACATAGTGTCTTTTTATACACAAAGTTATTGCTTTCTACTCTGTTTGTAGAATAATATACCAGACGTTCATATTCAATGGAAGCATGAAAATAATCTCCCGTTTGAAACAAACTATCTGCTTTATGATTGCTAGCAAAACTATTCAAAAAAATTCCGCAAAGGAATATGCAAATTGAATAGAATTTGATTGTGCATAACGGTTTGATAATCATCTTCAATAATTTTAGTTCGTATTGCTGAACCATAAATGTTTGATATATAATTTGCGGTAAAAACAGTTCCAAATGCAATTGTTTTTACATGCTTAGGGCCAAGTTTCTGATAGTTCTCCCAAGTCATAAAACCAAAGCCTACAGTGGCAATAAAACTTGCAATTCCTTCTCCTGTTCGGCCTGCATATACCTTTCCTAAACCGGGTACAATTGCAGACAATATTCCAGCAAGAACTGGTGATTTAGTTTTGTGACGTCTTAATTCTTCGGTAATTGCTTGAAGGTTTAAAATGGGTTGAAATAGGATCGGATTTTTAGCATCCAACATCACAAATTTCTTTTCGGCTTCGGAATAACGATAGTTAAGCAAATCGATGCCCAACAATTGAAAATCGCGCAAAGTACGAATGGTTTTATTCTCTGATTGAATAGTTGAAAATATAAGTTTCGACTGCGAGTAATCCGAAAGATATGAGCAGTTGTATCCAGCAAAAAATTGTGATTTGAAATAAAATGGCGATTGTTCTGAGACTTTTAAAAACGAATGGATGGAAGGTTCTAAATCTTTCATCGCATATCGAGTCCATCCTTCGAAATAATGTATTGAATCGTTTTCTATATGATCTTCTTCAAGTAAAAATAGCACTTCGGGATATTCGCCTTTATTAACGAGATGTTGTATAAATTTTGAATCGAGCTTGTTTTGCGCCTTCAATCCAAAACATATGAATAATGGTAGAATGTAAATCAGAACCTTCATTTGTACTTCGAAATTGGATCGTTATAACGGTAGTATTTTGAATCGACGTCGGATTGGTGTAAATCAGCTCCTGCTATACGATTACATCTATTTAAACGATCGAAAGTTAGCAAGCCGCCTCTAACTAATCCGTAGCTGTGCACGCACTGTTTGCTAAAATCGGAACAAGTAGGATAATATAAACAATCGGCCGAAAAATGTTGAGAGATACTATTCTGATAAACGAATAGCAACCCACCATAAGTTAAACTTATTGGGTTCAGTGTTTTGAACGATTTAGGTTGATTTTTATAAATGTATGGGCGTTTGTGCTGATGAACTTGCTTCGATAACTTCGTATTTTCTATTAATTCAAGATCGTTAATAACAGCAAGCGATTGAGCGAAATTTGTTTTTGCAATGCCTACAAACAAAACAATGGTTATGAGCAGAATTCTTAAATACTTATTTATTTTGTAGTGGCAATGCATTTATTGGTGCTTTAAAGTTGAAATAGTTATTGTTAGGTGTTTCAGCAACTTCAATATTTGAAAAAACGGTACGACTTACAATTGAATCTCCCGATGATTTATACGCAATTTCAATAATTTTTGTTGGCATTCTAAAACTATAAAGATCTTGATACTTTGTGTAATAAATCCGTTTTAAAATTTCGTTTTCCTGATCAATGTATTCAGCATAAATTGGAATTCCTTTATCAAAAACCATCTTAACTCGGTCAATCTTTTCAAACGCTTGAGGCGATTTCCATGTTGTAACCAAAAATCCTTCCTCATAGTTTCTTGATACCAATTCAAAACCTTCATCGCTTAAACCCAAGTTATCGGTTTGATTGTTTGCAAAATAATAAATCAAATTAAGTTTCGAAGAGGAGGCTTCAATTTGTTGAAACGATAATTGATTGGTTTTGGGATAATAAATAAATAACTCGCCAAAAGCATTGGTTACTGATATTATCTCAATTGGACTTTCAACATGCTTTGCAATTGTGTTCTTTTCTTTATCGAAATAGACATCAATAATGCTCTTAGTTTTCGCCTTACCATCAACCGTTTCAGTTTTTTGATTGAACGAAATAAAGTTATGATTTTGTGCTACTAAAGAAAGCTGAATGAAAGAAATAAGAATAAGAAACCGGACTTTTTTCATGAAAAAGAGTGTATAAGAAATGCCTATTTTAAGACTAAAATAGGCATTTTCAAACAAAAAATATTT
>JAQIBQ010000499.1 GCA_027859005.1 Prolixibacteraceae bacterium
GGAACAATGGTTATCCTGACGTAGCGGTTGAATATTTACTCAACGTTAATTCCAATTTTTTGAGTGTTGAGATTTTATGGATGATTACGCCGGGTACAATGGCCTATTTTGGAAAATTAAACATTACAGGAAACCAGCACATTGATTCAAACTATCTTAAAAAACATGTGAAATTTAAGTACGGGGAAAAATTTTCGAAATTGAAAATGGAAGAAACTCAGCAAGAATTGTTCGAATTGGGCTTGTTCCGGGTATTAACGATTAAAGCGAACTCCGCTGCAATGACCGATAGTTTAGTTCCAATAACATTAAGCCTAAAAGAGACGCCACGCTGGTCACTACAGGCAGGAATTGGTTACGGTACAGACGATCGCTTGCGAATTTCGGGCACGCTTACACGGCTCCATTTTTTGGGAGGTGCACGGAAGTTTATCCTAGGTGCAAAACGATCGTATTTTTATCCACTTGGTTTAGATGCCAAATTTATTCAACCAGATATAATTAATCGCGATCTCGATTGAATCAACAATCCGTTTTATGTGATTCAGCACGAGTACAGTTACAACATTAAACGATTAGGCGCCGGAATAACACTTCAGCGTAAACTTTCAGATGAGTCAGCTACGTTTTTAACCTACTCCGTTGAAAACGATCGGTTAAATATATCCGATCAGTTTTCTTCCGATTTAAGCAAAACCGAATCTTTGCACAATAAATCGGGTTTTACTGCAGGATATTCCATCAATACGACTAAAAACGTATTTGAACCTAACGATGGTTGGAAATGGAATGCAAGTTTAACCTATATGGGCATTGGCTTTAATTCGAAATATCATTATTTGAAAATGACTGTAGACGGACGCAATTACCTCCAGTTTATGGGTAATTGGGTGCTGGCTTCACGAGTGAATCTTGGCTTTATTGAACCCTTGCAGGGAGATTTGCAAACACCGCTAGAGGATCGCTTCCTGTTAGGCGGGGCATCATCCTTGAGAGGTTGGGGACGCAATGCAATTGCACTTATATCAAAAGATGGATTGTTAGTTGGTGGAAATTATATGGCTGAGGCCAACCTTGAAATTCGAATACCCATTTATGATATTTTTTCAGGTGTTGTGTTTGCCGATGCCGGAAATATTTGGAATTCAGCTCTAGATCTTCCTGTCCTCCGTTTGGATACAGGAATGGGCTTACGTGCTAAATCACCCATCGGTCCAATTCGTTTAGATGTTGGTTTTCCCATAGGTGAAAACAAATTTAAGCCACAGTTTTTTATCAGTATTGGGCATGCTTTTTAATTGAAATTTAGTCAACGTGAAGAAAGGATTTAAAATAGCAGGTATAGTTCTCAGCGTGGTCCTCATGATGGTGTTGGCCATTTATGGCATCCTTCAAACCCGTTGGGCCAAAACTAAAGTGGCAAACTTGATTGAATCCATTGCAAATGATCAAATGGAAGGAACGCTAACGCTTGGTAAGATAGAAGGCAATTTGTTTACCCAATTCAGCCTTCAGGATCTACTCTTATCTCATGAGAAGGATACCTTACTTGAAGTACAAAATATTAAACTCGAGTACGATATTTGGGCCTTGTTTAATAGTCAAGTGAAGGTCAATCAACTTCAATTATCAGGAGTAAAAGCAAGTCTGATTCAACAAGCTGATTCTTCTTTGAATTGGATGCATTTGCTTGAATCTGTCCCCGATACTTTAGCTTCTAATTCTACCACATCATTCGATTTAATTTTCATTTTTGAAAAAATTTGCATCGAGGAGTTTGAATTGAAAGCAAAGATCTTTGACGAGATGAATTACATTCCCGATATAATATCTGGCAACCTTTGTCTTTCTGCAAATTACGACAACGATCTACTTGAGTGCTCCCTTGTTTCTTTTAATGCAGTAGCCCAAAGTCCAGCATTAAATGTAGAACAATTAAGTGGCGACCTGAGCTATTTCAACAATAAGTTTTCCTGGGAAAATTTGAATCTTTCAACCCCTAAGTCTCAGCTTCTTTCAGACGGAACCTATCCTCTGGATAATTTACTAAAACTAAATGCAAGCCTTAATTCAAGCTCAATTTGTTTGATTGAATTTGCTCCTTGGATAGGAGATATTCAATTGGGAGGATGCCCCAATGTGGCTTTAAATATCTCTGGCGATGGCACTTCATTGTCCTGTAGGACTGAAATTAAGCAAGATGTGCAAGTACTTAAAATGATAGCCAATATCAAGGGATGGGAGCAAACTGATTCCATGTATTTGTTCTGCGAATTAGAAAATATAAACGGCCAAACCTGGTTGCTCGATTCCAATTACAATTCAAATATCAGTGGACAAATTGAAGTTGAAGGCTTTGGTTTCGCCCTTGAAAATAGCAAGTGGAACATAAAAGCGCTTTTTACTGATCTGGCAGTTGGCCAATGGGGTGCTAACCATGCACGTTTGAATCTGGAAAAATCGAACGATCGGCTGGATGCTGAGCTTCAGTTAAATTCACGATTTGGAAATGTACAGACAAAAATTGTAGCCACGGATTTATTGGGGAAGGCACCTTACAAGTTTGACGCGACGTTGAAAAATGTTGATGTTTCAAAATTCACCTTAAATAATGAGCATAAGAGTAGTTTGAATTTAGCCATAAAAGGTGAAGGACAGGGATTCGATCCTCAAGCGGCTTTGTTAAATATGGAAGTCAAAATGGATCGATTGAATTGGGGCAAATATCAGGTTCAAAACATATCTTTAAAAACTCAAAAAAGGGAGGAGCAGTTTAAAGGAAAACTTTCACTCGAATCAACTTATGGACAAGTCCTTACCAATTTTACACTTGATTCTGTTTTTTCCAATCCGGGAGGAACACTCACAGGAGAGGCAAATCATTTTAATTTGGGTACGTTGCTTAACAACGACACCCTAGACTCTGATATTCAATTGATGTGGGATATTAATGCTCGTGGTACAAAACTGGAAGATCTAAATTTGCAAGCCAATTTAAGCTCACGGAATTCTACTTTTATGGATCAACGAATTGATGATTTCCATTCATCAATTGTTTATTCAAAAGGAAAATACGAACTGGAAGGACTGGATTTAATTTCTCCTTATTTTCAATTTCTGGCATCAGGGAAAGGAGATTTGAAACAAGATAACGACCTGAGTTTTCAATTGAAATTGAAAGATGTTGACCCGCTTTTCCGACACTTTTTAAACCAATCGGTTCACGTGAGTGGCGATGCAGAAGGACAGCTTAATGGTCCTCTCGATTCCCTTTTTATTCGTTTGAATTCGAGTAATTTGTCGCTTGTCTATGATTCGATTTGGATAAATGATTTGGAAGTTTCTTCCGGGACACTTCTGAAGAAAGATCAGTATCAAGGTCAATTCGATTTGAAAATCCCAAAATTGGGCTATGAATCTTACCAGATCAATAACTTAAACTTCAAAGGAACTTTTTCCAATACCCACTATAGAGCAGAAATGGAAGCCACAATCGATTCTGCTAATTACGGTAAACTCATTGTTGATATATCACCGGACTCTATACCCCGATTCGATTTTTCTTCAATGGCTTTCCGAATTTTCGATCAAGATTGGCAATCAGAAATTGATACCACAAGCCTATGGTTAATGGAAGATGCAATTGAACTTTCAGAATTAGCATTGGTCAATAAAACACAAAAAGTTCGATTGAAAGGTATCTATGCTTTCGATGGAGAAGAAGATCTTTTTTTGAAGATCAGTAACTTTGAGCTTGGAAACTTGCAACAGGTGGCATCATCACCATTTTTAATAGAAGGAAAACTAAATAGTTCCATCAAGTTATTTGGTAGTGCCAAAGCACCTGTTTTATCCAGTCGGATTGAATTGAATCAATTGAAATTTGATACCATTTCCATCGATAAAGTGGGTTTGATTGCTGATTATGCCGATGGGAGATTCAAGGTGAAGGGAGA
>JAQIBQ010000555.1 GCA_027859005.1 Prolixibacteraceae bacterium
CACCAACACCAAACAACCACAAAACAAAAAAAACACCCCACAAAAGCAACACGTACCACCAAATAACAGGATCTGAAAAAAGTTGAATGGTTGAATCTTTTGAGAAGTAGATTAGGGAATCGGAAATACCCTGCATATCGGACCTAAAGAATCTTACATTGTTATATGCAATTAACATTTTTTGGCCGGCCATACTCGTATCAGGAATAGTGTATAATGTATCGGCGTGTAGGAATAAGGAATCATCTTCATAATATTGTACCCACATTGCCGAATCGGTAACAATTGCATATTGATCGAAATCGTCGTAAATAGCATTGTTTCCTGCAATTATCATTTGTTTCTCGTAATCGTTAATTACAACATTCCCTTTTGCTATTCCTTCTTTATTGGCGTCGTTATAATGAATATAGTCGCCTTGTAATTGAGTTTCGCCGCGTCTAATTGTTGAATTTTCGTTTAATTCGGATTCTTGTGTTTTGGTATTAAACCAACCAAGAGTTGAGTATATATTGGTACTATCGCCAATTATTCTGGTTGGGCCATCGAAGGAGACAATTTCTGTATTGGTATTGTAAAGTAGGGTATCGGTTCTTAAGGTGTAATCTTCATTTTTTAGTCGAACATTTTCGATAAAATGGACGGTACTTGTTTTACTGTAGTATCTGCCAATTTTACTGTTCAGAACATTTGTACTATCGATTATTTTTCCTCCAAAATTGTAATAGCCAATTTCTTCATTCATGTCGAAGTCTAGAGAATCGGTAAATAAAGTAAGGCTTGGATCTTCAAGTTTAACATTCTTTCGAGCATAGGCAAAACTTGTATTTCCATTGTAATTTATAAATTCGGCCCAAAGATTAAGTGTATCGTTGCTTATGATGTGAACATTGCCAAATGCATCAACCGAATTGGTTGTTGTATATGCCCATGCACTATCACATTTCATGATCATGTTATTGTGTGAAAGAATGACGTTGCCAACAAGTCTTTTTGCATTTTCAACAACTGTTTCGTCAGAAAGAAGCATATCAGCTTCTTCGATTTTGATTCTTTTAATTTTTTTTGATTGGGCGCTGGCCAATGTTGTGTTTAGAATAATTAAGCACAATAAAAGAAGCCTGACCAATATAGGCAGGCTTACTTTTGAATTATATATTGTAGAATTATACATTCAATGGGATTACATCAACTGTTTAATAATTTCTTCAGCTGAAATATTCTCAGCTTCGGCCTTGTAGTTTTTGATAATACGATGGCGTAAAATTGAAATTGCAACTGCTTGTACATCTTCTATGTCGGGTGAATATTTACCGTTTAGTACTGCATGTGTTTTGGCTGCAAGTACTAAATTTTGAGATGCACGAGGACCAGCTCCCCATTTCAAATATTTTTTAGTTATTTCAGGTGCTAGATCTGAATTTGGTCTTGTTTTAGTAGCCAAAGTAACAGCATATTTCAATACATTATCGTTAAATGGAACTTTACGAATAAGATTTTGGAATTCTAAAATCTCTTCAATATCAATAACGCTTTTCAATTCTACACTAAATGCCGATGTTGTCTTTTTTACAATGGTTAACTCGTCTTCATATTCAGGATAGTCGAGCCAAAGTGAAAACATGAAACGGTCGAGTTGTGCTTCGTGTAGCGGATAGGTACCTTCTTGTTCTATTGGATTTTGTGTTGCTAATACAAAGAATGGCTTGTCGAGTTTAAAATGATGACCAGCAGAAGTAACCGATTTTTCTTGCATGGCTTCTAGTAAAGCCGATTGTGTTTTAGGTGGAGTTCGGTTAATCTCATCGGCCAATATAATGTTGGCAAAAATTGGACCTTTAATAAATTTGAATTCTTTGTTTTGATCCAGTATTTCTGTACCAATAATATCGGAAGGCATAAGGTCAGGTGTGAACTGTATGCGTTTATAATCAATGCCTAATACCTGAGCAATTGAGTTTACAAGCAATGTTTTTGCTAATCCGGGTACCCCAACTAAAAGGCAATGACCTTGGCTGAAAAT
>JAQIBQ010000585.1 GCA_027859005.1 Prolixibacteraceae bacterium
CTCCCTCTTCTCGATTAGAGTTTCGATCAAATCTTCTGTTTTGTCCTCCTCCACTTTGTTTACGGTCGAAAGAGGATTTTTCTTGAGGGCGTGGTTCCGATTTCTTTACAATAATGTAATTTCCCATGAAGTTTGATTCATTCAAGTGCTCAATAGCTGATACGCCTTCAGCTTCGTTTTTCATTTCAACGAATCCATAACATTTCGACATTCTGGTTTCCCTATCCATGATTACTTTACACGATGCAACTTCACCAAATTGGCTAAATAACTCCTTAATATGATCTACTTTAGTATCGGAGTTAAGTTTTGCTACAAAAATATCCATATAGTCTAAAAAGATTAAATAAGAATTGAGTTAACTATCTCGTTAGAAATTGAGTAGCAAGTAATCGTTTGGAGAAAGATTGAGGTACTAAACAAATCCTAATCAAACAAAGCTATTGAATCTATTTTAGAACTAAAAGTGTTTTAACAAATTAATGCTTAAAATGTTAGTGTAATAAAAAGCCAAATTCTATTCATTTATATCTTTTATTTTCTGGTAATATTAATTTTTTCAGATGGTGCTACATTTTCATTTCGTTCAGTAACTGCTTCAATCGTTTTCAGGGCAATTTCGTTAAAAGCTTTTCCAGTTATAGAGTCTGAATCAGTTGCAGCAGGCTTTCCATTATCACTACCCTCACGAATGCTCTGTACAATTGGAATTTGCCCCATAAATGGAACATCCAATCGCTCTGCCATTTTCTTTCCTCCGTCTTTCCCAAAAATATAATACTTATTTTCTGGTAACTCTTCAGGAGTAAACCAAGCCATATTTTCTATCAGACCTAATACAGGAACATCAATTGATTTTCCTTTGAACATGTTCACCCCTTTAATAACATCGGCTAAAGCAACATCTTGTGGTGTAGTTACAATTATGGCGCCTGTTACGGGTACGGTTTGCATTAGCGTTAAATGAATATCGCTAGTACCAGGAGGTAGGTCTATTAGCAGGTAGTCTAAGGCTCCCCATTTTGCATCTACAATTAATTGTTTTAAAGCATTTGAAGCCATGGGGCCTCTCCAAACTAAGGCTTCTTCAGGATTTACGAAAAAGCCAATAGAAAGAAGTTTTACTCCATATTTTTCAACGGGTAAAATCATGTCTCTTTTTCCAACTTTTTCGCCCATTGGCTTGGTGAACTCTTCACCAAACATAATTGGAACGGAAGGACCGTATATATCGGCATCGATTAATCCGACACTAGCTCCCGTTTTTGCAATTGCAACCGCTAGGTTAACCGCAACAGTTGATTTACCAACTCCACCTTTTCCCGATGCTATAGCAATAATATTTTTTACTCCAGGTAAAATCGGACGCTGCATGTCGTGAACTGATCGGGTTGAAATATTACCCGCAATTTCAGTATCTCGTCCAATATGTTTCCAAATGGCTTGTACACATAACGATTTAACAATGGGTACATTGGGATCATTTGATTTTTGGAAGATTAAAGTAAAGCTTACTTTTTTTCCTTCAATTCTTATTTCTTGCACCATATCAAGTGCAACTATATTTTCTTGTGTGCCAGGCATGTTTACATGCTTTAAGGCATCGTTAATGTCTTTCGGTTGTACAGCCATTTTATTTTTTTTAATGAATTGTCAAATTTAGGAATTTTCTGCAAATAAGACTATAATATCTTTATTAGTGAGTGCGTTTTATTACTGATGAATGTATACCTAATTTTATTGTAATGAAAGCTTTGTTGTTTAGTATTTTAATTGCCATGAGCGTTTTAGTTCTGGCTCAAGAAAAAGTTACTTCTTAACGCGGTTCGGACTGGGGAAACGGTAACGATGATTTTTCAAATCAATTAAAACCTGCCGATACCAAAACTACTTTTGGAATTAAACCCTTCAATAAAATTGATGAAGAATTGAGTTTTGAAGGTATTGAAGTGGACAATATTATTTACTTATTTAAACGAAACTCTTTTGTTGCTGCTACAGTTGCCATGCATAACGATAACCTAGAAAATATTGTTGCACTTTTTACTTCAAAATATGGAGAGCCAACAGTTACCGATGCATTTGTTTTAACTAATTATGAATGGCACATTTCTACTGTAGATATTGCAATAACTCATTTGCCTTCTGCTGCGAGAGGAATTGGAACCTCGGTTCAAATTAAAGGGAAATAGCTTTCTCATTAGAGCTCTAATTCTTTGATTGGATCCCAAAACCGTTCCTGAAAGTTAAGAATCTTATCATCTTCGATCACGATCCCTTCGTTTTCGAGTAATTCTTGCATTATATTTTCTCCACTAAAAAAATGTTTACCAGTTAGCATTCCATTTCTATTTACCACCCGGTGAGCTGGAACATATTCTGCTTGGGTATGAGAACCATTCATAGCCCAACCTACCATGCGGGAAGACTTTGCTGTTCCTAAATAACGTGCAATTGCACCATAACTTGTAATTCTCCCATAAGGGATTAACCGTACAATCTCGTAAACATTTTTGAAAAAATCTTCGCTCATAATATTGATGAATATAGGGAAATACAAGCTTTAATTTCAGCATTTTAATGTACTTTTTGACATAAAGCGCATACATTCAGAACAAAGTATCGGCAAAGCTTGAAAGCATACTTTAAATTTGCAATCTCTATAATACCAATAGAGCGTTAGATTTTGAGATTTGAGTAATGAGGTGCAATGTAAGCAGCTAGATATTAGCGAGTTACATAAGCAGTTGCTACTTTTTTAATTGTCTTATTATCAGTGCAATGCAAAAGCTTACCGGACTATTGTAATACAAAACAAATAGATAAACACATTGTATGAAGTATATATTTAGCATCGTTATTTTATTCCTTTCAATTGTATTGCTAAGTTGTATCGAAGCAATACCCGACCTTGATGATAATGCCTTGGCAATTAATACAGAATGGTTCGAATTCGATTCTTTAGGTGGAGAGCAAGTACTAATTATTGCAAGTAATACTGCTTGGGAAATTTCATACGATTCGGATTGGTGTGAACCTTCAATTAAAATAGATAGTGGTGACGTAACCCTTTTAATAAAAGCTGAACCAAACGATTCGTTTGAAGTTAGAACAACAACTTTTAGTATAAAGGCTGAAAAATGTGAATGCAATTGAAATTACAGTTAATCAAACTGGAATTTTAGGAGGTGTTATAAACGAAGAACTTACATATCACGATATGCGTGATCTTAGTTCCCTTGAATTGTCTAAACTAATGGGAGTGGGTTGGAATATTGGGAATTCTATGGAGGCTCTCTATTCAACGAATGATGGACAATTAACAGGGGATGAAACCTCGTGGGGAAATCCGCGAATTACAAAACAATTGATTGATTTGTTTTAAACTTTATGGCTTTTATTCTTCCTTGCTTGCGGCAAGGAGTTTCATTTAAAAAGTACCATTAAGTTTATAGTGAATTATCTCAGCTTCCACTAAAGGGTATTTTTCGGCAGAGTACTCTTCTTTTAGATTTGTACCTATTATTCTTGCAAACTGTTGCCAGAAATTTGCGCGATTATTATTTCGATAACTGCTTAGCAACTCATAGGGCGTTTTGCCAATTTCTTTGTGTATTAATAGAAGTAATAACTGACCCTGTTCGAGTTGAAGTTCCAATACTTTTTTGAAATACTTATTCATAATAAATTTTTCAAATTCTTCCATGTATTGTACTTTCTCAGCTTTCGTTTCAAGAAATTCAATTTGTGCATTGGCTAATTCGTATTCAATTTTAACTGTTTGAATTAAGGGCCAAACAAAGGCCATATCCTCTCTAAGATTTTCTGTTTCGTCATAACTTTTTGCAAAGCTTGTTTGAAAAAGAATCATGAGCAAAGCGATTAAATATAGAGTGATTTTAGTTTGTTTCATATTCAGTTAAAAATCATTAGGGCTTGTTAATTTCATAATTCTCAGGTACGACTCGTAACGTTTGCTTTCAATTTTTGATACAGCCAAGGCTTTAGAATGGTCCATTCCACCTAGATAATATCTTTGAATCCAGGGAAATAAGGCGATAGCAGCATCCCAAAATGAATACAAATTCGTTACCCTCACCGATACCATGAATAATCCCCCAATGAGTAACATCGAATTAATTCCATCCTTAAAAGCTCCCGATGAAAACTGACCAGAACCAGGAAAAATTCCACTCATGATGTAAGCCCTATTGGGATTGTATCTTTTTTGGTAACGATGAACATTTTCAAATTCACTTTGTAGTGCAAAACTGTTTGAGTCGTTTAATTCCGATAGTTTTAATACTTCGTTAAATTCATAAAAGGAAGCCGAATCGTCTTGAATTCCGTAATGGGCAATTCCCTTTAAAAAGTGATAATGAAGTTTTTGTTTATCAGAGGCATGGTCTGTAAGGTTATAAAGTTCGCTTATGCTAAGAACATATTTTTTTTGCAACAACAAACAGAACGATTTTCCTAAAATAGCTTCGTCTTTGATACTATCATTTGACGTTATTCGGTAGGCTTTATCAAAAAAATCGGAGGCTAAATCGTATTCGTTAAGTTGGGAATAACACTGAGCAATTTGAAGCGAAAGGATGTCTTTTTGATCGTAACCAAAAAAGAATGCACGGTTGTACTCCTTTGAAGCAATGGAATAATTTCCTTCTTCAAATTGTTCATTGGCAAATTTAACGACTTCTTTAACTGTTTGAGCCGAAAGGTTTAATCCTACAAGTAGGCTAATAATCAGAAAATAATACTTGCTCTGTTTCATGAATGAATTCATGGTTTAGGTTATCGTTAAAACGGATGGCTGCTCTGTTGCCACCATAAATGTTAGCGGCATAATAGCTAACCGCAAGACCTCCTGCAATCCAGGGGTAAACTTTATCCGATCCGTATTTGTTAAAAGCACGGTAAGCGAAATATCCCGACGAAGCAGTGAATAAAAAGGAGATTACTCCATCGCCCCAGTAGCCACTGTACACTTTGCCACTACCTGGTATAACAATTGACATTAGTGTTGCCAACCATGGTTTTTTTCGTTTGCTATGATAGCTCTTTTCTGCAACTGATCTTAATCCATTTAACTTAAAATTTTTAATTGCATTTGCTTGTTGACTCATTTCGTAGGCCTTATCCCAATGACTTAACAGTAATTCAGTGCCAAGCTGATATTCAAAGCGATCTTTAATTTCCAAACCTTGTTGAATCGTTTCTTGAACCTTAATATATTGTTGTTGCGACATTAAAAGGCGAATGTATTCTTGACGATATTCTGGATTTAGCTTATTAATTTCAGCGAAAGGTTTTAACTCGAAATACAGGTTTGCCGGTTGAAAATGGTTTAGTTTTCGATACGATTTTAAAAGAATTAATTGAGTTGTTGAATCATTTTTACAGAAAAAGGAGATCCGCTCCAATTCATGTTGTGCAAGTTCATACTGATTGGTGTTGTATAAATAGGTCGCGAATTTTCTGGAATTATCACAATCAAAAATATTGGTTTGACCCAATGCAGGTTTGGCCACATTTAATGAAATGAGAAATAGAAATTTAATGTACCGGATCATAAAGCAGGGGCGTATTTTTATAATAAGGGTATTCACCTCTAGCGCTTAAAGGGTGGCATCGTGTTAAGCGATCAAAAACCTTGAGATATGCTTTAACTGGAGAATCGGATTGTATGGTTTCTACAGCATATACTGAGCATGAAGGGGAAAAAACACAACTCGATTGATCTTGCGACGATAAATAACTTTTGTATCCTATGAAAACAATGGCTGCAGTGGCTTGTAATTCGTTATTGCTTTTTTTAAGGTATCCAATGTATTTTGTTTTGGGTGTAGGTTTAAAAAGCTGTGTCAGCTGTGTTGCTTTAGTTGGAGCTTGGCTTTGCGAAACAAAAGGTGTAAAAATTAAGAACCCCAACAGTGCGAAATTTAGAAATGGTTTATAAGTCATAATTGTACTGCTCATCATTTCCTTCCTCGTTTAAAACAACATTACTTAGGGTAATAATCTGGTACATGGTACCATTTGTAAGATAGGTTGCTACCAATACCTCTGTGGGTATTTCAATGTCATCGAAAAATTGATAATTTTTGATAATTTGCCGATTGATTATTTTTCCCTCTCCATTTACCATTGTGAGTGAATACAACTGTTTATCTTTTGTTGCTACTAAAATTTTTGATAGGATTGGCTTTAAGTTATCGGGGGGCTCCCAAGTGGTAACAATAAGGTCTTTTTTCTTTTCAATGTTAGTGGCCATAAAGCTACTTTCGTTGAGTCCAAAGTTCGACATTTCGCCTGAGAGCATGTAATGAAAAAACGATTGTTCTGGAATCAAATAGTTGAAGCTTGTACTTTTAAGTTTATTGTTTTCGAATACCGACATAATGGTATCGAACAGAACAAACTTCTCTTTTCGCGGAAAACGAAAGTCGAAAATGATTTTTTTATTGTTGATATCGTAATAGAGCTTGCCTTTACTAACCTGAAAGGTAGAATCAACTAAACGGGTTTTGGTTAAAATATCGGCATTGATCCGATAGGCCCGTTGTGCAAAGGCAAAAGTAAAAAAGGAGATAAAAAAGGCAAGTGATACTAATTTTCTAAACATGGTTCAATATTGAAAATTGGCTATGGCAACCAAATTAGGATAAAAATAGTTACAATAGCCAATTTTTACAAGGTTAATAGGTTGCATAAGATGCAGAGGACATAACAATGTATGCAATATTAATGAGTGCTATACATCCACCATTTAATAGGCAACCCTTCCATGCAGGACCAGTGAATGCTTTATTGCTGTCGGTAGTAAGGTAAACTACTATTAAACCAACCCAACTAAACAAACATCCCCACAAAAATGGGCTTAAAACTGGAGGTTCGTCTCCTTCTTGTGCATTCATGGCTAAAGCTGCCGATGAATTTAAGTTTTCAATCAAGCTGTTGTTTTCAACTTTTAGGTCGTCGTAAGTAACATTTTCATTTTCGTTAACAAAGGCAACTAGATCGTTTATTTCATTAAATGAAGAATAAATTTCAGCTTCATCGAAATCAACAACTGACTCAATTTCAGCTTCACTATTAATAGCACCATTGGTGTAGGCTATGGCTTGTGAGCTAAACATTAGTAATGCAAGAGCAATACTAAAAATACTTTGGATTGCTTTTTTCATAGTCGATTTTATTTTGGTTTTTAAAGAGAATAAGGTAATGTTTTTTTCATTTGTCTCAAAGTTTTAAATTTTTTTGAGTTCAATTTTCGCTTCCATCAGTGTAAATAAGTCTTGTCCGTTTGCTCTTAGACGTACTCTTTGTTTGCAAAAGGGAGCAGGTATTTTATCTAAAAAAAGATCAGACCACCGCCCCAGAAAAAAGAACTAAGTAAACAACCCCAGCCAGATTTCATAATTTGTTCATTATCAAAATCGGTGGTTAGACCAACAACTAACATACCAGCCCAGTTAAAAAAACACCCCCAAAGGAAAGCACTAATTATTGGCGGATTATCGGAGGATGTTGTTGACATTGAAATAGCAGCAATTGAGCTAACATTTGTAAGTAAATTGCTATTGGTCGTTTCCAAATCGGAATACGACACATCACTGCTTTCAATGGTTGAAACTAATTCGCTTACTTCGTCAAAGGCACTGTAAATCTCAGCTTCATCGAAATCAACAATTGCTTCAATTTCAGATTCGCTATTAATTGCTGTAGCACTATTGGTGTAGGCTATAGCCTGTGAGCTAAACAGTAGTAAAGCCAATATAATACTAAAAATACTTTGGATTGCTTTTTTCATGTTGTTTGAATTTTATTAGATTTACTTTGGCTTCTAACTATAAAAATAGGAGAATAACTACTGTAAGCAAAAATTTGCACTTAAAATTACTCTATTTTAATAGATTATAAGTACATACAACAGACATGAAGCTACAACATAGGTTGCAGTTTATTGGAATTAATTTTGTTTAATCTATTAATACAGGCTATTAAACCCAATCAATTTTTTTACTTCGTTTAACGTTTTTCTTGCCGATTCCTGTGCTTTTTCAGCTCCCATTTTAGCTACTTTTGCCAAGTAGACTTCATCCTTTAAGATCTCGTCAATGCGCAATCGTATCGGTTCTGTATAAACAATAATGTCTTCGGCCAATTGCTTTTTCAAATCGCCATAGCGAATTTCACAATTGTTGTACAAGTTGTCGAAATGTTCAACAGTATCGGGTGTCGAAACTATTTTAAGTAAGGTGAAAAGATTTTCTACAGGCTCAGGCTTAACGCTATTCATTTCACTTGGACCTTGATCGGTAACTGCACGCATCACTTTCTTTCGAATCGATTTAGGATCCTCGTATAAGTTAATGGCATTGCCTTCCGATTTTCCCATTTTTCCACTTCCATCTAAACCAGGAACCTTGATTAAATCGGCACCATCAAAAGAAAACGGACGTGGCATTGGGAAAACTTCTGACTTGTACATGCGGTTGAAACGTTTGGCAAATTTGCGTGCCATTTCAAGGTTTTGTTCCTGGTCTTTTCCTACTGGAACAAATTGCGCCTTATGAATAATGATATCGGCAGCCATTAAAACAGGGTAAGTTAGCAAACCAGCATTCACATTTTCGGGCTGTTTACGTGCTTTATCTTTAAACGATGTGGTGCGTTCCAACTCGCCTAAATATGCGTTCATGTTCAAAAAAGTATACAACTCAGTAACTTCGGGCATGTCGCTCTGAATGTAAATGGTTGATTTTTCAGGATCAATTCCGCAAGCCAAGTATTCCGCAAGTACCTGTTTAACACCAGCCTGTAAATTCCCTGGCGTAGGATGCGTTGTTAACGAATGAATATCGGCAATAAAAAAATAGCAATTGAAATCGTCTTGCATGCGCACAAAATTCCGTATTGCCCCAAAATAATTTCCTAAATGCAAATATCCGGTTGGTCTAACTCCACTAACAACTATTGGCTTGTCCATAATGTATTCTTCCTTTGAAATTGATATTGAGCCACAAAAATAGAAAAAACTATAACATTTAACTTGCGCTTCTATTCTCTTTTGGAATTTGGTTTTTTGAAGGTTTGGTTTTTTTATTTTGGGAGGCAAACGGTCTACGGTTTCAAGCCGTTTCACAATGCAGGGTATTCACAACTCAAAAAAGTAGCTTCCTATGGTCGCTCTTTTTTTCCTGTTCATACTCCTTTATTGTTTCAACGGGCTTTCCTCCTCCGCCCTGCCTCGCATAAAACTCACAGCTAAACTAAATTCTTCCACATGTAACAAATTGTTAGTAACAATATGTTACCTGCCTAATTGTCTACCTTGCTTAATAATTGCTTATTATCTTCGAGATGAATAGCAATAAAAAAGGTCAACCCCAAAAAAGAGCTGACCTTTCATTGTATCTTAAAAAGAATTTTTCTTAAAATTCAAAAATGATTCCGAGGGTTGGAAGAAGGGTTCCACTATTGTTTTCAATACTTTTCAGTTCGTAATTTAAACCATTGTTTGTGGTTGCGAAATTTCCGGCTTCATCTTTAACACGTACAACAATATCCTGACTTTGGGATTGATAATTGTAAGCGTTTTGAATGTCGAAATAAAGTTTCAATGTAAACTTGTTTAAATACCAGGCTTTGTCAACACGCAAGTCCAGCTGATGAAAGGCTCTGAAACGTTCTTCGTTTAGTTTTGTGTAGTCAAGATACGGGCCACCTTTGGCTTCCCATGCACTAACTATCGACGACGTTTCTAAATCATAAGGAGTATAAGGCAAACCACCTACATAGCGCCATTTACCGCCAATGCTCCAATCTCCATCCATTTTGTAAGTAGCAAAAGCCGTTAGCAAATGTTTAGTGTCCCAGGTCGTTGGTATATATTCACCTGTTGCCGGATCAATAAATTCACTACGAACCAAGGTGTATGAAATATTACCGTTCAAGTTTTTACGGTTGTTAAAACGCATTAGGAACTCAGCACCATAGGCTCGACCTTCACCGGTTGATATTACTTCCTCGTCTCCTAACACACCAAAATCAGCCCCTTTGTTCGACAAACTAATGTTTTCGCTTAAGGACACCGGGTAATTAGCATAGTTCTTTAAGAAACCTTCGGCCGAAAATTGAATGATTTGAGAAGGATTGTATTCAATACCCGCAATGTAATGATCGGCTCTGATGTATTTCAATTCGTTCTCTTTGTTGACAAACTCATCGTTTATTTTAAAGCCTAATGAGGTATAAGGTGGCAATTGATAAAAGCGACCTATGCTTGAATTGATGCTCAATTGATCACTTAGTTTATAGGACGCCGAAAGGCGAGGTGAAAATTGGTCGAGCGGGTTACTCATACTAGGTGAATAGCTGTTTCCATCAAGCCTAAGTCCAAATGATAAAATAAGCTGATCGGCCAACATATTACGACTAACTTGTCCAAAAAAGCCATACTTGTATAGAAGCAAATCAGTATTGTAATTGATTTCAACTGGTTGACCACCAAAAAAGCGTTTTTGATAGGTATCGTTGGTATAGCGTGCTAAATCAATATTTGCACCATAGTTGAATTTGAATGAGTTGATACGATTTGTGTTTTCAACTCTTAGTTTATTTTCAATTTCCCACGAATGATATTTCAGCGTTAGGTTGTCCGGATCTGATTCATCGTTATCGAAATACTTATACGAATCGTTGTTCAGCATATTTCTACTTAAAGCAACAGTTGAAAATCCAGTTTTATGAAAGTGTTTGTAAACCCCACCAATGGTGTAAGTCCATTGCTCGTTTACAGCAATGTTGCTTAAAATAAATTCCTGCGATTCGTTGGGATTTTCAATGTTGTTGTTCAAATTGAACTGATCAATTGCACCCAACCCAATAAAGGTTATTTCATTTTTCTGATCAATTTTGGTCTTCACCTTAAACTGCATGTCATTAAAAGTGGGCAAAAAGGGCAATTCCAATACACCAAACAGAAGCTGTAAATAGGAGCGACGTGCAGAAACAATGTAGGTTGTTTTTTCACCTATGGGACCGTCCAAGGTAGCCGACACTTCTGATGCTCCTAAAGAAAAACGGTACTTTGTATTATCGCTGTTTCCATCTACTTGGCTGAATTCGAGTACACCACTCAGTGCATCGCCACGGTTCGAAGGGAAAGCACCTGAATAATATTTTACCTCACGAATAAAGTCGGCGTTTATAATTCCAACAGGTCCACCCGATGCGCCTTGCGTGGCAAAGTGATTGATGTTTGGAACTTCAATTCCATCTAGGTAAAAAACACTTTCCGATGGACCGCCTCCTCGGATAATGATATCATTCCGAAAGGTAGAAACTGTGGCAACACCGGGAAACGATTGAATAACTTTTGAAATATCACGATTGGAACCCGGGTTCGATTCAATTTCACTAACACCTATGCTTCGAAGAGATACAGGGCTTTCTTCTGTTTTTCGAAAAGGGTTTGCCCTAACAGTAACTTCACCCAGTTCTTGATCAGATGTTTCCATTTTTATATCAATGTTGGCAACATTGGCATTACTTATTTCAATGTCTTGCGAAACAGCATCTTTATAACCCACAAACGAGGTTGTTAATCGAATAAAGCCTGGTTTTAAACCAAAAAGTTGAAAATTACCATCAAGGTCAGTAACCGATCCTAGTGTTGAACCAAAAACAACTACGTTTACAAAGGGCAGAGGTTCGTTTGTTGTAGCATCTACAATTTTGCCTTTTACCACTCCATTTTGAGCAGCAAGGAATATACTGGAAGTAAGTAATAATAAGGTAAAAAATATCTTCATTTAATTTATTTATTGAGGGTTACAGTAATTTTATGAGCAATCTCTTTTGCTGTTGTTATTGTAGTTAAATCGGTATACAACTCACCGTCTTTACCTGAATGATGACTGTGACCTATTGGATTCAAATAGTACTCAGTTTCCGATTTTGCTTGATCAATAACAACACTGTAAACCAATGCTGGTTGGCACGATGTTTTGTAGTTGGCATCTTCTGGGTATAAACCGTTGTTCCAGAATTCATTCCAATCCCAAGTTTGATTAATTTCCATCATCAACCTAAATTTTGCGGGAAGTTGATCAGAAGAACGGGTACTCAATTTAAAGTCGTTGAGAGGTGTTGCACCGGTTATGGCATCAGCAATTGGCTGTTCTGGAGTAGGTAAATATGTTTTACCATCGGCCATGATTCCTCTTTTATGCAACCAATAAGGTAAAGACGCGGGGCGTTTAGCTTCACCTGGTTCAGAGCTCCATTTTCCTTCGCCCAATGAACCGTGACCAAAAATACCTGTTCCAATGTATTGAGTAACAAATAAAGTTTCGATATAATTACCTTCAAGGTCTTCAACCCAAAAAACAAAAGTGGGATGATTGTGGTGCTTCCCTTTTAAAAACTCAATCTCGAATCCCAAGCCAGAACCCGAAGTATTCGATTCTAATTTCTCTGTAATAGGCGTGTGTATTTTTTGATTTGAACACGATGAAACCACTATAAATGCTAGTATAAGTAAGAGTATATTTTTCATTTCATATATTTTTTCATTTCTTAATAAACAATAATAGTTGCATTTGGTTTCAAAGTTTATGTAAAAGATATTTAAAAAACCTTTAATCAAAGTCGAAAATTATTCAAAAAATTGATAGCTATTTAGAACAACATTCAATTTATTTTTTCAATATTTTAAATCCTTCTTGATATTTCCCATCAACTAAAATGTAGTAAATTCCCTTTTTATAGTTTTGGAAATTAATGACATCTAATGTCTTATTTGAATAGTGTGAATCAATTTTTTCTCCGTTCATGTTAAAAACCTCAATCAGTTGAAGAGGTAAATCATTTTGTTTTTTTATGCTTAGAGTATTGATAACGGGATTAGGAAATACTATTGTATTTTGATTTGATGATTCAATACAAACGGAGGTTGGATAATTTACTTTTATAAAATTCTCTTTTGTAATTTGATCCGAATTATCCAAGCCTGCAACCGTTAGTGTAACGGAATATTCTCCCGCCTCAGTATAAATATGGCTTGGGTTATAATTATTGGAATAATTTCCATCACCAAAATCCCATTCACAGGAATTAATAAAACCGGTAGAGTAGTTGGTGAAAACGACAGTTAAAGGTTTAGCTCCATCCTGTATGTTGGCTTCAAATTTGGCCTCGATTATATTTTCCGTAACTCCAATTATATCGTGCAAAATTAGGGTGTCTTTATTACTTTCATTTGACACAACCATAGATACTGAGTATGTACCCGTATTTTGGTAGATATGACTTGGATTTTTCTCGATTGAATGATTGCCGTCGCCAAATTCCCAGTAATAATCCGCAATGTTTCCTTCAGAAGTATTGTAAAAGTTAACAGTTAAAGGAGCAAAACCCATGTTTGGTGAAAACATGAAATCAGCTTTCAGATAATTGGCATCATATATCGTTACGGTCTGGTACGAGATGTCTTCAGTTATTGAATCTGTAGCATAAAGTGAGACTTCATATATTCCTGACGTTTCGTATAAATGAGTGGGATACTTTTCTGTACTTGTTGTTCCATCACCAAAATCCCATAAAAACGTACTTGCGGTATAGGTCGATGAATTTTGGAAGACTATTTCAATGGGAGCCATACCAAAAGCGGGACTGCACCAAAAATAAGATTCAATTACGTGTATGGGCTTATCAATTACGGTTAGAAATATGGTATCTCTGGCGACATTATACAGATCATGAATTTCTAAGATAATTGTAAATGTAGTATCGCTTTCAACCATTGGGGCATAAAAATTGGCAAAAGGTTCACTGAAGCTGTCGAGCTGTATTTGTTCCGGCACTATCCACAAGTATTCAATAAGATCGTATTCGGGATCATAGGAGTAAGAGCCGTCAAAATAACACAAATCTCCTTCGTCTGCAGTAAAAGAATAGCCTGCATCTGCCACCGGAGCTTCGTCTGTAAGTTGTACTCTAATTTGAAGACTTGCTTGATTAGTATATTCTCCATCATTAACTTCAAGGATTACGTTGAATGTTTTTGTGGAATTGATTTTAGTTGCTGTTACTGTTGGATTAGCCGCATTGATATCTGATATGTTTAATTCATTTGGGAAATTTTTCCAGGTATAAGTTAAAAGATCATTATCTGGGTCGTAGGAGTTGCCCCCCATGATTGTAAATTCACTTTCACTTATTACCACCATTTTCCCTTCGGTTATTGCTACAGGCGCCTTGTTTATTTGTAGAACTTGAACCAATACCGAATCGGTTGAAATTTCATCACCATCACTTACGTTTAAAAAAAGAGTATAGCTTGTATCCACCATTACCTCTGGACTAATTAATGTAATTTTAGATATTTCAATTTCAACAACTTGAAAAGAAGAGGGATATGACCATTCGAAGCTTATTTCATCATCATCTAAATCGAATGAGTATTTCCCATCTAGTACAAAAGTGTCATTTTCATCGACACTTAGATTTTCACCCGCTTGAGCAACTGGTTTTTTGTTTAGCAATGTGCCACTAAATTCAATTGCACCTAAATCAATTAGTTCATGTTGGATACGAGGCAATTCAAGGTAATCGATCGAAACATAAATGTATTCATTGATTCCTTGATTAATACATGCCGAGGTTGCTGTAAGTTCCCAGTTTGATTGTTCAATTTGATCCACATCTGCATGATTGTAAGTCCCAATACCATTGCTTGGATTTTTGAAGGCTACAAAGTTAGAGTTTTCAGTGCCATTGTTTAGTTGCGACAATTCGAGGTTTATTTCGTATGAAAAATCATTTTCAGTTTCAAGGGCACAATAATTGATTAAAGAATTTTCTTGCTGAGTAACTTGTTTCGAATTTCCCCAGACAATTGAATTTCCTAAAAAACCATTATTTGCAATACCGTCTGCCGAATTTCTTACAATGTTACAATTGATCACATCTCCTTCGGAATAAATACCACCACCTATTGGTGCTGCATTATTTTGAATTATAGAATTATTGATTTCTCCTTTGTTAAGAAAAACTCCTCCGCCTAAGTTTTCCGCCGAATTGTTGATGAAAAGGCTACCATCTATAACTGTATTTTGAGCATATAAACCTCCTCCATTGGTAGCCATGTTTTTTTGGAATAAACAATTATCAATATTTGCCCCATCAGAAAATAAACCCCCTGCATTTCCTTTTGCTTTGTTTGACTTAATGATACAATTTCTAATTGTTGTCCCTTTTTTTAGAAGGAGTCCGGCACCATCAGAATATTCTTTAGCACTTGTATTGTTTGCTCCACTTATGGTAAGTCCATCCAGAATAGTTTCTTGAGAAAAATTCTCTAATTGCTCTACTATCCTATAATTGTTTCGAGTATGGTTATCGAAATCGAATTCGTTGTCATTTTGATCAGTGTCTCCTGACAATACTGTTGGATTTGAAAATTCCCATGCTTCGATTAATCCATTGTTGTTTTGGTCCTTTCGAATTCTTAAAGAAGGGTCTGATTCAGGTGAATCCATTGAGAATCCGCCATATATATTAATTCCATTTTTCAATAAAATTCGTTTTTCGAAGCTTAGGTATTCATTTGATAGAAACATATCAGGAAAGTAGGTACCTTCCATAATCCATATTTCTTTTACACCGGTTGCTTCAATGGATTCTTTAATTGAATTGCTGGCATTATCCCAGGAGGAGCCATCTCCAAATCCATTTTCTGCGACATATACAATTCCATTTTCATCTGGTTTTATGATGGTATGGCTTTTCTCGTTTGCTTCAAATGCTCCAATATCTGGAAGAGCATCTCTTTTCTTTCCATTAAAATCAGTTATAGTAGCATATATTTTAGAACCCTTATCGAGGCAATAAGAATTAGCATCAATTTGCCAATCACACTCAAAAAGCGAAAGTGAATCAGTAGCGTTTTTTGCTTTACCTACAAAACTGGTTGGCAGAATAAAACATGGAGAACGTTCACTGCCGATATTGTCTGTATCAAGCTCAATCAAATTGAATTCATCTACAAGATCAAAATTAACTTTTCCATTGTAGGCAATTTTAAAATAATCTGAATTATCTAATTTAATTTGTAAATGGTATTCACTGACTGTGCTTTGCCAGATTAAGCAATTTGAAATAGTTCCTCGCCATTGGTATAAATCGAATCCATTTCGTTTGGATTTGTTGTTGGCGATGAGACAATTTATGGCTAGTGTTTGTTTTCCACCCATAGAAAGGCCTCCTCCATTATAGTCTGAATAATTATTGAATATTTGGCTATTGGTAATTTCTCCATCAGAAATCTCAATTCCACCACCGTCTGAATTAGCCGAATTGTTAAAAATTTTACATTGATTGATTTCACCTTTATCAGAATAAATTCCGCCACCCCAGAATCCAGCATGATTTGAATGAATGATAGAATTGCTCAATTTTCCGGTCAAATATATTCCTCCACCATCTTCACTTGCTTTGTTGGAGAAAATTTGTGTGCTATCAATGAAATTACCACAAAAATAATCGTTGCAGAAATATTCATTACAATATATTCCACCTCCATATTCTGATTCGTTAAAAGAAATAATACTATTGCTGATGTTTGTTTTATTGGAATAAATTCCTCCTCCTTTTTCTAGGGCAACATTATGGGAAATAGTTGAGTTTTTAATTTCCCCATTCCAATTGTAAATACCACCACCTTCGTATTCCGATTTGTTTCCTTTAATGATACATCCTTCAATAGAACCTTTTATACAATATATTCCTCCTCCATCTAGTGTGCTTATATTGTCTTGAATAAGGCAATCAATTAGTTTCCCATTGGTTTGATGGACTCCACTTCCGTTATCATCACATCGGTTTTTATGGATGAATGTGTTAAATATTTCAGCATTTTCGCAATAAATTCCGGCGCCTTCATAATAGGAATAATTGCTGGAAACAACACAGTTTTCTGTTTGTCCAAATTCACAATATATTCCTCCTCCTTGTCCATTTTCACAATAATTGTTTTCAATTTTTGATTGGCTAACTGTGCTTTCAAATGCCATTATTCCTCCACCTGCATCTAAAGCGTAATTGTATTGAATTTTACAGTTTTCGAGTTCAATATTCTTCAATAAATACAGACCACCGGCCATTGACCATCCATCACTTTTGTCGGCATATCCTCCTTGTATGGTGAACCCATCTAGTACGGTATGTGTTTCAAAATCTTCCCATTGTGCAACTACACCTAAGCTGTTTCCATATAAGGAACTTTTATCCTCATCCCACACATTATAGTCATCCTTAATCCCATCGATATCTCCACTCATTATGCTTGAGTGAATAAACTCCCAGGGATCTGCTTCCCCACTTCCATCTAAATCAGCTATTTTTCTAGCGTCAATAGTTTCCTCATTTCCTTCGAAACCTCCATATATGTTGATACCATCTTCGAGTATAAATAATTGATACCGATCTTTATTTGTAGGATCATTATCATTGGTGTAATAGATTCCTTTAGCTACCCAAATTTGATCACCGGTTTCAGCTTGTTGCATGGCTTCTTGTAAACTTATAAATGCGTTTTGCCATGATTCACCATTATTTAAACCGTTTGATTTTTGGTTTACAAAAATGATATTTTCAGAAAAACATTGAAGTGAAAGGAAAAGAATAATAGTAAGAAGCAAGAGAGACTTGAAAACGTTCATATTTATGTTGGTTTGATTTTTGGTAATTTGTTTATCAATATAGCTATTTATGTTTATTTGATTTTTTTTAAGCTCAAATTTTCAATTTTATTTCACGAAGGGCATATTCTGAGACTTTATATGAATATGTTTTGATGACGATGAACATGAATAAATTGTACCTTTAACATTTTTAAATAAGATTTATGAACTGGAATCAGTTATTATCAATAAAACGACTGGGAAAATCTTCTTCGGGTAAGATAACAGCTGACTCAAGAACTCAGTTTCAACGCGATTACGATCGCTTAATATTTTCATCTCCTTTTAGGCGTTTGCAGAATAAAACGCAGGTATTTCCATTGCCGGGAAGCGTGTTTGTACACAATCGCTTAACGCATAGTTTAGAGGTTGCAAGTGTTGGTCGTTCGCTTGGAAATATTGTTACCCGGGAACTCGAAAAAAAAGGCGAATCACATCCATTGTTGACTGAAATAGGTGCGGTAGTTGCAGCGGCTTGTTTGGCACACGATATGGGTAATCCACCTTTTGGGCATTCAGGAGAAGACGCCATTAAAGGATTTTTCAAAAATGGGGAAGGACGAAGTTTGAAAACTGAATTAACGGATGCACAATGGAAAGACCTTACCTTATTCGACGGAAACGCGAATGCTTTCAGAATATTGAGCCATCAGTTTAAAGGTCGTCGTCCGGGAGGGTTTGCTTTAACTTATACCATGTTGGCTTCAATTGTTAAATATCCTTACGAGTCAATTTTAGCAAAAAAACCAAAGTTTGGCTTTTTCCAAAGTGATAAAAATACTTACAAAGAAATAGCTGAAGAACTTGGGCTTGTTTCGAAAACTGAAAACGGTTTAAGCTATGCACGTCATCCATTGGTGTTTTTAGTTGAAGCGGCAGATGATATTTGCTATCAAATAATGGATATTGAGGATGCCCATAAGCTTAAAATATTGTCGTACACGGAAACAAGGCAGTTGTATTTAAATTTTTACGATAAAGAAAAAGATGCAACAACCTTAAAAAATATTGAGAAAACATTGTTAGAAGTTACTGATCCTAATGAGCAAATTGCCTATTTAAGGGCCGGTGTAATTAGCTGTTTGGTAAACGAATGTGTTCAAGTTTTCATCAACAATTATGAGGCAATTATGAATGGTGAATTTTCACGTTCATTAATGAAGGATATTTCACCCGCCACAAAAATAGCTATGGATATAGTGGTTGATGTTTCTATTTCAAGAGTATACTCCGATTCTTCGGTTATAGAAATTGAATTGGCTGGTTATAAAATTATTTCAACCCTACTGAAGCATTTTATTGATGCTGTTATAAACGAAGATAAATATGGTACGAAACTGATGAAACTATTCCCTGAACAATTTGTTAATGAGAATGATGACACTTATTCAAAATTACAATCGGTGGTCGATTTTGTTTCAGGTATGACTGATGTATATGCACTTGATTTGTATCGTAAAATAACTGGAATTAATTTACCAATATTATAAGTTTTCTTAAGAATGAAATATATTTTAATTTTCCTTTTGTTTCTATCAATTATTGGAAGCAGTTGTAAAGATGAACCTGTAGATATTGAAAAATCGTTAATCGAAACGATAAATGATTACAGAGAAGAAAAAAATCTATACACAATTTCTGAGTCACCAGCTTTAAATACAGTTGCAGAAATTCACATTAACGATTTAATCGAAAATTATACAATTAATGAAGAATGTAACTTACATAGTTGGTCTGAAAATGAAGACTGGTCTTCATGTTGTTACTCTAATGATCAGGCGAATGCAGACTGTATGTGGGTTAAACCTGCTGAGCTAACCAATTACACCGGATATGGTTATGAAATTGCAGTTTATAGTAGCAATGGAATGGACAAAGATGTAGCTTTGAACCTTTGGATAAATTCAGAAGCACATCATAATTTGATTATCAATAAAGGAATTTGGAAGGATGTTGAATGGAAGGCAATTGGAGCAGCAGTAAAGGGGAATTATGCTTTAATCTGGTTTGGAGAAGAGGCGGATGAGGAAAAATAATTTCAAACGTTTAAGTTAAATTGTGTCACGATATTGGTACATCAGTTTAAAAAGATATATTTTCGAGAATTAATAATGGAATACATTACCAACTTACATAATTTAGAAGAATTTCAAGATTTTGATAATCTTGATTTGATCGCGAAAGAGGTGGTTGAAGGTTTTATTACCGGATTGCACCGTAGTCCATTTCATGGCTTTTCTGTTGAATTTTCTGAGCACCGTCAGTACAACGAAGGTGAATCTATTCGAAATATCGACTGGAAGTTATTTGGACGTTCCGAACGCTTGTATGTAAAACAGTTTGAAGAAGAAACAAATTTACGTTGTCAGTTGGTTATCGACTCTTCATCTTCAATGTTGTTTCCCTATGAAAAAGGGAAAAAGGCACCGCTTAATAAATTATCGTTTTCAGTATATTGTAGTGCTGCAATTATATACATGATGCGCCGTCAAAGAGATGCATCTGGACTTAGCCTTTTTACAGACAAGGTTGATTTTCATGTTGAACCTCGGTTGTCATCGGTACACCTCGATTTATTGTACAGCCAATTGTCCGAATTATTAGTTCCTCAAAAAGCACTCCTAAAAAAAGGAACCAATGCCGTTGAGGTGCTTCATCAAATTGCCGAAAATATACACAAGCGCTCTTTAGTCGTTATTTTTTCAGATATGATTGATGGATCAGATCCTGATGAAATTTATCAAGCATTGCAACACTTACGTTACAATAAACACGAAGTTGTTTTATTTCACGTTACCGATAAAAAACACGAGGAAGAATTGCAATATTCAAACCGACCACACAAGTTTATCGATCTTGAAACTGGTGAACAAATAAGACTTAAACCTCAAGAGGTTAAAAAAGAGTTTGCCCGAATGAGGAAACTAAAAATAGATGAATTAAAACTCAGGTGTGGCCAATTTAAAATTGATATTATAGAAGCCGATATCAATGAAGACTTCCGGCACGTACTTCAATCTTACCTGATTAAACGTGGAAAATTAGGATAAATGAATAGGTCTTATTTAAATCGATTCAAGTTGTTAATTATAGCTAACACCCGTTAATTTTTCCGAAAGTTCCCACAATTTTTTAGCATCTTCTAAGCTGTGCGACGCAGGAGTTGATTCCACTAAAACAGGATAACCAAATACTTCGTTGAATCCATCGGGTCCATAATATTCTGCACCTTTAACGCTTGCGTCAACCGATGCTCTTATTTGTGGCAAAGCACCTTTGGCTGCACTTTGCATTATTCCTCGTAATAGGGGCGATAAAATTTTGAAATACCATTTTTTTTCTAAATGACTGGCAAGGCTTGTGTTTGAGCCACCTGGGTGAGCAGCAACAGCAATGCTATTTATTTTGTTTTTTTCAAAATAGCGCTGTAATTCGTAGGTAAATAGTAGGTTGGCTAGTTTCGATTGACCATAGGCTTTAAAGGTTTTGAATACTCTTTCGTTTTCAAACATCAAATCATTAAAATCCATAAGGCCTGACTTATGTGCCATGCTGCTTACATTTACAACTCTTGAATTAGGTGTTGATTTAATTAAATCAAGCAACAAACCTGTTAAAGCAAAATGACCCAAATGATTGGTTCCTAGCTGAGCTTCAAAACCATCTTTAGTTGTAAAGTAAGGAGTAGCCATTATTCCTGCATTGTTTAGCAAAATATCTAACTGCTTGTATTTCGATTTAATGTTGTTCGCAAAGCTCTTGACAGAGGCTAAATCCATTAAATCAAGTTCCAATACTTCAATTGAACCCTTTACATCGATGTCTAATATTTTAGTTTTTGCATTTTCTCCTTTTTCAAGGTTACGGCATGCCAAAATTACATTGGCTCCTTTTTCTGCAAATGCTTTTACCGATTCAAACCCCAAACCAGAATTGCCTCCTGTTACTAGAATTGTTTTGCCTAATAAAGTAGGCATATTCAATGTTGTCCAATGTTTTGTACTCATAATTTTATAGGTATTGGGTTCAATTAAAGTATTTGCTTTAGGTATCCTCGGATAACTTTTATTTTTCTTGATTTCTTGATTTTTTGATGAAAATTAGAACAAAAAGTACTTTCAATGAAATTCCGATAATTTTAAGAACGGCAGGGTTTTCAATAAGTTCGTTTTTGTGTAATACAATTCCCCCCATAAAAAAAGTAAGTCCAATTAATAGTAAAGCTATTTCGAAACCAGGCTTGTATTCTTTCGTTATAATTTTAGATGTAATATAAACTATTTTAAAGGCAACACCAGTTAATAAAATAAGAAGAGACCAAGGATTAAAGTTGATGGTATACTTTAAAATTATTCCAATTGTTACTAGAATAACACCAACAAAAATTGGCCATTTTTGTTTCATTTATTTCTATTTTACAACATTGTTATCAATCATTTGTTGGAAAAAATCAACTATTGATTCTTTAACGGGTCGGTATTGCATATTTAATTCTTTTTTGCTTTTTGAGTTATCGACTTTAAATGGATATCCAACATTGTTAGCAACCATTTTTCGTCTAATTCCAAAAATTGGACCAACTAGCCATACCAACCATTTTGGCATTTCTTTCTTTGGGAATGGGTATGCATTTCCGTATTTATCAACAAGAATAGATGTCAATTGAAGCAAGGGCATATTTTCATGTGAAATTATATGTCGGCCTTTAGCTTCGGGTTTAAAACCAGCCCTGAAATGTGCTACGGCTAAGTCACGAACATCATTCATTCCAAAAAATAAACGGGGGACTCCACTTTTGGTTTTACCGTCTCCGAGTTGTTTCACAATGTTAAAACTCTCGGATGTTCCTTTCGGGTTTATTCCTGGCCCTATTACAAGCGAAGGGTTAATAACAACTAAGTCCCATCGTTCTTGAGCTTTATTTATTTTCCAAGCTTCTTTTTCAGCTTGTACTTTTGAATAACTATATGCCTGATGTTTTAATGTTGATGTAGTATTCCAGTGTTCCTCGGTAGCTGTTCCATTAGGCAGGTCAAGCATGTCTTTGGCATCGCCATAAATTGCGGCACAACTACTGGTTAGAACAACTCGTTTTACTGATTTGGTTTTATTAACCGAGCTTAAAACATTTCTTGTTCCGTTTACAGCAGGGTCAACTAAATCGCGTTGAGGGTCTTTTACCTTATTGATGAATGGCGATGCGGTATGAAAAACCAATTCACATCCTTTCATCGCTTCATCGTATGAGTTCGGTTTTAATAAATCGGCTTCAAAAAACTTAATTGTACCATGGTTATTATCGGCCAATTGATTAAGGTATTTGAGTTTTTCTTTATTATTTGGATCACGTACAGGTGCGTGTACGGTTAATCCATGGTCTAAAAGTTCTTTTACAATCCATCCGGCTACATATCCGGTTGCTCCAGTAATCATTACTGGTTTCGATTTATCTATTGTTGTCATGTTCTAATAT
>JAQIBQ010000592.1 GCA_027859005.1 Prolixibacteraceae bacterium
ATATAAGTGAAAGAATCATTCGACCTGTTAAAGGTGGAGATGAGTTTTGATAAATAGTAGGTGTGAGTTCAAATTCTACTGATGAAATATTGAACAGTGTAGATACAAAATGAAGTATAAAAACAGGAGCTTCAATTGTAAATAGTTCCGATTTCGCTGCATGTGAATCAAATTTTAACTGAGCAAGTGTTGTTCTAGTTTGATGATGTTTTTCTTCCTGCTCAGCTGTGGCACTGCAACAACTGATTGATTCAACTTTGTCTTCACAACATTCACATCCAAGGTTATCCTCTAGAGGAATAATTGCAATAGAAGTGTGCTCTATTGCACAACCATCACAGAAAGTAGAAATAATGTTAAACCCTATGGTTGAGAATAGAATCAATACCACAAGGTAAATAGCAACAATATTTCTGGATTTTAATATCATAATTACAAAAATTCCTTTTGAGTAAATACAAAGGTGATTGTTTTTGTTCGCACTAAAAAACTTTAACTTCTAATAAAGCTTAAAGCTTATGGGTTTTATAAACTCAGCTGATCTCTCAAGCTCGATTCCCCGAATCTTGATGCACATTAAAAAATACAGATTCCGTTGAGATACCTTGTCAGCTTGCTGCGAGGAGTTTCATTTGCCTGTAACTAAATCTTTAATATAACGTTAAACAAGAAAAAGTTGTAAAAACAGTAATTCTTGATTTTAAAAGATACTAATCAATTAAAATTGACAGTTACCGACAAAAATCATTCATTCATCTATTTCATAAATGAATTCAATGTTGAATAAAGGATTTTTGAATACGTTTTAAGGAAAGTAAATACACAAAATAACCATGATAACACTTAACAACATTCACAAATCTTATTTTACTGGTTCAAACAGCCTTCATGTTCTAAAAGGAATATCCATCGATATTCATGCAGGAGAGTTTGTTTCTATAATGGGTTCATCGGGCTCAGGTAAATCTACACTGCTAAATATTTTAGGAATTCTTGACAATTACGACAAAGGTGAATATCATCTTGATGGGAAATTGGTACAGAACATGACTGAGAAAAGTGCAGCTAAGTATAGAAATGAAACACTTGGTTTTATTTTTCAGTCGTTCAATTTAATTTCCTTTAAAACAGCCTTGGAAAATGTTGCACTGCCTCTTTACTATCAGGGAGTAAAACGTAAAAAGAGAAATGCCATAGCCATGGAATATCTCGAAAAAATGGGAATAAAAGAATGGGCCGATCATATGCCCAATGAACTTTCTGGAGGTCAGAAACAGCGCGTTGCCATTGCAAGGGCTTTGATTTCAAATCCTAAAGTAATTTTAGCCGATGAACCAACTGGAGCTCTTGATACTCAAACTTCGTATGAAGTAATGGAGGTGCTCAAAGCTATTAATAAAGAAGGGATTACAATAATTATTGTAACTCACGAACACGATATTGCTGCAATGACTGATAAGATCATCAAATTACGAGATGGTAACATTGGTGACTTAATAGTAAATGGCGAATTGGCCAGTTTCAAAGAAAATTACTCGAAAACAGTTCAAACCGTTTAAGCTATGTTTGATATAGATAAATGGCAAGAAATATTAAGTACGATTAAGAAAAATAAATTACGTACTTTTTTAACCGGATTTGCAATTGCATGGGGCATATTTATGCTCATGGTATTGCTAGGAGCCGGTAACGGATTAAGCAACGGTGTTAGTTCAAACTTCGAAGGAAATGCCCAAAATGCAATATGGGTATGGAGCCGTGAAACAAGCAAACCTTATGCTGGTTTTCAATCTGGGCGGAGCATTCAATTTACAATGAATGACTACTATGAAATACAGAAAATTAAGAATGTAGATAAAATTTCAGCAAGGTATTGGATTGGTGATCGCACCTATGCATACGGCAGTGAATATGGAAATTACAATACACAATCATGTCATCCTGATTTTAAAGACATAGAAAAATTTGAGATCACTCAAGGTCGGTTTATCAACGAGATTGATATGGAATACAATCGAAAAGTAATGGTAATTGGAGAGGATATTAGAGAAGCACTTTTCAAGGATGTTGATCCAATTGGCGAATACCTTAAAGTAGGTAATGTACCATTTATTGTTGTTGGAGTATACGATGAAAAAGATCCTCGCGAGGGAACACGTCAAGGGTTAATTCCAATTGCAACTGCTCAAAAATTATTTAACGGAGGTGAGAGAATTCACAATCTTGCGTTAACAACTTTCGATGTATCAAAAGAAGAAAGTCAGGAAGTTGAAGCTAAAATTAAAGCACTACTTGCTAAAAATCACAAATTCGACCCCGAGGATCAACGAGCTATTGGTGTATACAATTCATTGGAAGGTTATATTGAAACCATGAATATTTTCAATGCCATAAAAATGTTTATTTGGCTAATTGGTATTGGAACTCTTATCGCAGGTATTGTTGGTGTGAGTAACATAATGCTCATTGTTGTAAAAGAACGTACCAAAGAAATTGGAATACGTAAAGCCTTGGGTGCTACTCCCGGTTCAATTATAGGATTGGTATTACTCGAATCAATATTGATTACTACAATTGCTGGTTATATCGGTATGTTTTTGGGTATTAGTATTATGGAAGGAATCAATTTCATGATGGAGCAACAAGCACAGGCTCAGGTAGGAACTAGTGGCGATCAAGGTGAATTCAGAATGTTTATGAATCCAACCGTTGATTTACGAATCGCAGTAAGTGCAATGCTATTATTGGTATCGGCAGGTGCTTTGGCTGGTTATTTCCCGGCTAAAAAAGCCTCTTCAGTTAAACCCATCGAAGCCCTTCGCGACGAATAAAGAAAAAAAATATGTTTGATATAGATCGTTGGAAAGAAATATTTAGTGCACTGAAGAAGAATAGGCTTCGAAGCTTTCTTACTGCTTTTGGTGTGTTCTGGGGCATATTTATGCTAATTATTATGGCTGGAGCTGGTAAAGGACTCGAGAATGGAATCACTTCAGGAGTCGGTCAGGTAGCAACCAATTCATTTTTTATGTGGACACAACGTACCAGTGAACCATACAAAGGTTTACGTAGGGGGCGTTTTTGGAATTATGAGAATGAAGATGTAGAATTTATTAGAAAACATATTGAAGAAGCCGATGTTGTAGCACCTCGTTTATTTGCAGGTGGAGGTGGAGGTGGAAACAATACCGTTCGAGGTGAACGTGCTGCTTCGTTCTTTATAAAAGGTGATTATCCTGAATGGAATACAATTGACCCCGCCGAAGTATTACAAGGTCGTTGGTTAAACGAAGTAGACATTCTTCAGCGCCGTAAGGTTTGTGTTGTTGGTGAAAAAGTTATTGAGGAGATGTTCCGAATGGACGAAAAACCCATTGGGCAATACATACGCATTAACGGAGTGTATTATCAAATTGTAGGGGTCGTTAAACCTGTTTCAAATATTAATATGAATGGACGAACCGAAGAAAGTATTTTTATGCCTTTCTCAACGATGCAGGTTGCCTATAATTATGGAAATCATGTGCATGTAATGGGCATTACAACAAAGGAAGGTTACAGTGCCAGCGTTGTTGAAGATAAGGTTATAGCAGCACTTAAAGAACGACATAAAATTGCACCTACCGATGTACAAGCTATAGGTCATATAAATCTTGAAAAACAGTTCAAACAGTTTTCATCTCTTTTTACTGGAATTCAAATTTTAACATGGATAGTTGGTATTGGAACTCTTTTGGCCGGTGTAATTGGAGTAAGTAATATTATGTTAGTTATAATTAAAGAAAGAACTCAGGAGATTGGAGTGATGCGTGCAATTGGTGCAACTCCTCGGAAAATAATTTCTCAAATAATTATGGAAAGCGTATTTATAACAACACTTGCTGGATACATTGGATTATTTTTTGGAATTCTTTTACTCGAAGGATTGAACTATGCACTTGTTATGGCAAAAGCAAATGGAGCCGATAATATATTTATCAAAAATCCAGAGGTAAACTTAGGTGTTGCTGTTGCCTGTTTAATAGTGTTAATTGTTTCTGGTGCAATTGCGGGTTATATTCCAGCTAAACGAGCGGTAATGATCAAACCAATAGATGCATTGCGTGCAGAGTAACAAATAGAAAATAATAAATACTAAATCAAAAAATACGTCATGAAAAAAGCATTAAGAATTGCAGGAATTGTAATTTTAATAGGAATTTTCCTAGGAACATTTTATTTCCTTTATACTAAATCACAAACGAAACCTGATGTATACAAAACTCAGGAACCAAGCATCGAAACCATTACTAAAAAAACAGTAGCAACAGGCTCTGTTGTTCCTCGTTACGAAATTGAAATTAAACCACAGGTTTCGGGTATTATCGACGAAGTTTACCTCGAAGCAGGTGAGATGGTGAAAATGGGTGACATTATTGCCAAAGTTAAAATCATTCCCGATATGGTTACCTTAAACAATTCGGAATCGAGAGTGAATCGTGCAAAATTGAATTACGAAGATGCTAAAATCGATTACGACCGTCAGCACGAATTATACGAGAAAAAAGTAATTCCATACGAAGAGTATCAGAAAGCAAACTTGGCATTCAATACTTCTCGTGAAGAACTTTCCTCAGCAGAAAATAATCTTGAACTAATTAAAGAAGGTGTTACTAAGAAATCGGAAACAACAACAAATACATTGATCCGGTCAACCATTAATGGAATGGTGTTGGATGTTCCGGTTGAGGTAGGGAATTCTGTAATTCAAGCCAATACTTTCAATGCAGGTACTACCATTGCTGTTGTAGCCGACATGACCGACATGATATTTGAAGGGAAAGTTGACGAAACCGAAGTGGGTAAAGTAAAAGAAGGAATGAACATTATTCTCACAATTGGAGCAATCGACGACGAAAGCTTTGACGCCATTCTAACTTATTTATCACCTAAAGGTGTTGAAGAAAATGGAGCCATTCAATTCGAAATTAAAGCCGATGTGAATTTGAAAGAAGATCAGTTTATTCGTGCAGGATATAGCGCCAATGCAAGCATCGTTTTAGAAAGTCGCGATAGTGTGATTGTTATTCCTGAAGGTTTGTTGAAATTCGAAAACGATTCGGCTTATGTTGAAATTGAGCTTGACTCACAAGTCTTTGAAAAACGTTGGGTTGAGGTTGGATTATCTGATGGACTAAACATTGAAGTACTAGAAGGACTTGATCTTACAGATAAAATTAAAGGAGCCAAAATAGATCCTAAAGAGTTGAAGCAAATGGCTAAAGATAAAAAAGCGAAAGAGGCTAAAGCAAAAGAAGATGCTAAATCAACCGAGGACGAGACCCAAGACGACGAGCTTAAAGAAGAAATAGAATAGCAAATAACCTGAACATTTAAAAAGAGACACATGAAAAAAATAATAATATTAATCGCTATTGTAGCACTGTTTGTTCAGGGAAAGGCTCAAGAACAATGGTCACTGCAAAAGTGCATTGATTACGCTTTGGAAAACAATATTGCGATTAAACAATCACAATTAGATACCGAGTATCAACAGAATGAAAGGAACCAAGCAAAGTTTAATAAACTTCCTTCCGTAAATGCATCGGTATCACAAAATATAAATTTTGGACGTAATGAAATGCTCGATGGAACGTATGATAATTTCAATACTTCAAATACGAATGCAAGCCTTGGAGCAAACGTACTTATTTGGAAAGGTGGAGTGCTCAATAAAACGATTAAACAAAGCGAATATAGTTTGAAATCGAGCCTTGAGAACCTTCAAAAGGCAAAAGATAATGTCACGCTCAATATAGCTTCAGACTACCTCGATATTTTATTTGCACTTGAATTAGTTAAAGTGTCAGAGAAACAGGTGGAACAAACGAAGAAACAAATTGAACGTGCCAAGCAATTAGTTGAGGCTGGAAAAATTGCCGAAGGTGCTTTGCTCGAAATTCAGGCACAATTAGCACGTGAAGAGTTAGACCTAGTGAATCGGAAAAATAGTTTGCAAATAGCTTATCTGAATTTGGCTCAGCTTTTAGAGTTGAACGATTATTCCAATTTTGAAATTGAAACTCCGAGCATTCCTGAGTTAAAGGCACAAGCTTCTCTTGTTGCTTCGAATAGTGTATACCAGAAAGCAGTTGAGGTTCGTCCTGAAATTAAAAGTGCAGAGTACGATTTAAAAAATGCAGAAGTACAATTGGAATTAGCCAAGAGCGGAAAAATGCCAACCTTATCGGCAAGCGCAGGTATATCTGACAACTATTCTGCATTTACCAATTCACCAACATTAAACGATCAAATAACGGGTAACATAGGCGAGTATATTGGGTTGAATTTAAGTATTCCTGTATTTAGTAAATTCCAGAATAGAACTAATGTCGAGAATTCGAAGATTCTAATTATGAGCAATGAACTTAACTTGGAAAGTGCGAAAAAAACATTGCGTAAGCAAATTGAACAGGTTTATACCAATGCCGTTGCGTCGATGGAAAGTTACAATGCGAATAGGATTGCCGTTAAATCAATGGAGGAATCGTTTCGTTATATTGAAGAAAAATACAACGTAGGACGTGTAAATTCTGTTGAGTACAACGATGCAAAAACCAATTTGGCAATTTCACAATCGAATTTAATTCAAGCAAAATATGAATTCATATTCCGTTCAAAAATTTTAGATTTTTATAATGGAATTCCTATTGAATTATAAATGATGACACATTATAATTATTCAACAATAAAGGCACTCAATTTTGAGTGCTTTTTTTGTATTCAACTATTTGATTACATAAAGGAATATGGCAAGCCAATGGCAAACACTACCTCCTATTGTCATTAGGTGCCAAATTAAGTGCGAATAGTTTAGTCTTTCCATTTTGAAAAACAGAATTCCAAACGAATAGAAAAGCCCTCCTACCAAAATTAGAACGATACTTACTAATGAAAGACTTTTGAAAATCGGAACTATAAAAAGTAAGAATAGCCAACCCATTACTACGTAAGAGATAATTACAAATGCATTTACACCGCGTTCAAATTTATTGGGGATAAATGCTTTTACTAAAAGTCCAGAAATGGCTAAACCCCATTCAATTCCAAACATAAGCCACCCCGAATCGTGGCGAATGATTGATAGCGCAATAGGAGTATAGGTTCCAGCTATTAAAAGGTAGATGGCAATTTGATCGAAATTATGAAAGAAATCCTTTGCTTTTCCGTGCGCTAAAGAATGATTCATGGTTGACGAGAAGTACAATAGAATTAATGTTGTGCCAAATATCGATGTGCTTGTAATTAGCCAAGGGTCTCCTTGCAAGGCTGCAAAAACGATAATAACAGTGGTAGCTGCAATTGACATAAAAAGACCAATACCGTGTGAAATGGCATTGGCTAACTCTTCTCCCTTTGAAAAACGTGGTTGTGCATTCATAAATTAAAACAATTAAAAAGGTCTAAATTTTTCCAGAATCCATAACCAGTTGCAAAAATACGTACTAGATATGAAAACAACGCTAAGTTTAATCATCTATTTTTTGACGTGAATCTTATTTACTTAATAAATGGTTAATTTGTATTTGAAAAAGTAATTATCGAATGATCGCATCTCTTCGGAATCTTCAGTACTATAAATTTTGCAGTTACGGTTTTTTACGTAACCTGCGTTTTTTCGATGCTTTTTTAATGCTTTTTTTATTAGAAAAGGGGATGTCGTATTCTCAAATAGGGATTTTATATGCTGTTAAGGAGTTGTCCTTGAACCTGTTTGAGATACCTTCGGGTATAATTGCCGATGCATGGGGCCGTAAGTACACTTTAGCAAGTTCATTTCTCGTATTCATTATATCGTATGTGATTTTTTACTTTTCGGAGAGCTTTGCTTTATTTCTAGTTGCGTTTGTTTTTTTTGGGATTGCCGATGCCTTCCGAACAGGGATTCATAAAGCAATGATGACTGATTATCTTGAAATAAATGGCTGGATAAGTTACCGTACCATGTATTATGGAAATACCCGTGCATGGTCGCAAAGAGGATTGGCAGTGTCTTCATTATTGGGAGGAGTAATCATTTTTTTAGCTGGAAGTTATCGTTCAATATTTCTTTACTCAATAGTTCCTTATTTAATGAGTTTTGCGTTATTACTATCGTATCCCAATGTATTAAATAGGGCATTAAAAGTTGGAAAACATCAACGATGGTCTCATGTTGGAGAAACCTTGCTTCATTTTTGGACCATTGTAAAACAACCCAATGTATTTGCAGTGCTAACAAATTCTGCTGCATTTACAGCCTATCAGCGTTCACTAAAAGATTATTTGCAGCCTATTATGGTAAGTGCAATGGCTCTAATTCCAGTGCTTACAAATATTGCAGATAAACAGAAGAATGGCTTGTTATTGGGGGGCGTATACTTCTTTATTTATTTGCTAACGTCTCAAGCGTCAAAACTATCGGGTAGGGTTGGTGAAAAGAAGCTTCGAAAGGCAAGTTTATTGAGTTTTGTTGTGGGTTTATTTGCCGGTATTTTTGTTGGGATTTTTTATCAATATGAATACTGGTGGTTGTCAATCGTGTTGTTTACGGTAGTATTTATTGTGGAAAATTTCAGGAAACCTACTGTTACCAGTCTAGTTTCAGCGGCGGTTCCAACATCAGTGTTAGCTAGTGTATTGTCGGCTCAGTCGCAATTGCGAACTGTAATTGCAGCTTTAATTTCTTTGGCCTTAGGTTTTATAGCCGATTCTTTTGGGATTGGAGTTGCAATTGTTTGCGTTTCTGTATTGATTATGTTGTTCTTTTTAGCGATACAATTAACCAATTTATCCAAAAAAAATTAGAGAATAGTAAGCTTACCATTTAAAACAATGGCATCTATTCCCATATTTTTTCCAGATTTCAGTGCATCTTCGATAGTATGTACAATGGGTTCGCCTTGTTTATTAAATGAGGTGTTGATGAGTGCTTTAACGTTGTATTGATCGTTAAGCAATGTCAATAAATCGAATAAAAAAGGGTTTTCTGTTTTATCGAATAGGGTTTGAATTCGTGAAGTTCCATTGGCATGAATTACACCTTCAATCTCGTGTTGTTTCTTATCAAGTATTGGGAGATCGAGTAGCATGAATTTTGAGAGCTCGTTTATTCTATCGAAACCTGTGAAATACTTGGTGTTTTTTTCTAACATTATGGGAGCAACAGGCCGATACCATTCTCTTTTTTTGTGTTCTATACTTACTTTTCGAGCCAATGCTTTTGTTGGCAATGCTAATAAGCTTCTATTTCCTAAAGCACGTGGACCAGCTTCGGCTTTACCATTGCAAACTCCAACTATTTTTCCTTCAGTTAACAATTTAGCTACTTGCTGTATGTCTTCATTTTTATATTCAACTTCGTAGTTTTCAATATTCCAATTGTTCATGTAGGGTGACTGAGCTTTAAAGGAGTGATCTTTTTTCCATTCTCCAAAAGCAGCAGCACCAATTGCCAAACCAGAATCTTCGGTACAAGGTGGAATGTAAATATTATCAAATAAGTTACTTTCGATTAGTGCTGAATTTGCTTGAATGTTTAATGCACTACCGCCTGTGTAGTATAGATTTTTACAGTTGCTAAGCGTATTTACGTCGTCAATTTTCATCAACGTTTCACGCATGAAAATATCTTGAATTGTTGCCACAACATCCTGCAAGAATGTATTATGTTGGTCGAAAGCATTTAAGTTGATATAAAAATCGGCTTTTGCACTTACAAAAAAAACAGATTTTTTAGCCCAAATATTTTCAAACCAGTTATTCTGACGTAACCAGAATTCAATATCTTCATTGTAATTTCCTAAGGCAGCATAACCCATTAATTTTCCAGGAACACTATTTTGATCTTGTATTTTTGCTCCAATAATACCAAATGTAAGTGCATTGGCATTGTACAAGGTTGATAAATGTTTTAGTTCCCAATGGTGTTCTACGGGTATGATTTTTCCCAATCGGTATATCCATGCTGAGAAATTTGATAAACTTGCTCCACCGTCGAATTGTATTAGTAAACTGTTTTCTTTAAAATCGCCAAAGAAAGGAAGGCATGAAAAAACATGTGCTAATTCATGGTTCAAAACGTATCCATTCATCTCTCGGTTAAACCACCAAAGTCGGCCTTCTTCACTATCTTTCGTTAAGCGTTTAGTTAGTGGTGCTTCAAACCGAATTTGTCCGTCGGAACTAATAAACGATCTACCAACAACATTATCGACAAAAACTACATCCATTTCGGTATTTACCCACTTACTTTCACGGACTATGTCAGGCAAATGTCTATAAAGTTTGTTGTCTCTTTTTATCCTTGTTAATCGTTCTAATTGAAGAAAATTCTCAACTTTTCCGTTCTGGATAAATGCTAAGCTATGATCGTGCACAAGTTGAGGATATTCAGTGTCAATTCTATCCTGAATTCCATAGATTCCTAATGTTGGCTTTGTATCATCCATTAAATAAAAAACTGTAATGTGATTGACAATATAACTAAAATTAGCAAAAAGAATTCAGCCCAAAATCTACGTTTTAAAAAAATAAAGTAATTGGTAATTAAGAAGGTTAATGGCAATGTTATGAAAACCAATATTTCAGATGAAACAAAGGGGAATAGAAGCATGACACTTGAACAAATAAAAAATAAGAATAGTATTTTGAAATATCGACGTACGTCAATGTTTTTTAACCCATATTGATGCAATATGAAATAGCTGGAGCATGCGATAAGCAATACAATATAGCTCAAATAGATTTGGATGTAAGTATTATGTAGAAACAATCTTTCTTTTCGAACAAACGAATTGGATATCAATTCTATTAAAGTTGAGGAGTTGTTTGTGATGTAATAATATGAGAATAAAAATATCCAAGGTAAGATTACACCAACAAATGGTATAATAATATCTCTCCATTTAATTTTATTTCGAAGTAGGAATATGCTGATTGGAACAAGAATGATAAAGATAGTTGCTGGGATATAGAAAATTCCTGCTAGACCAATGAAAAAACTTGAATCGAAACTACTTCTTATTGCATCCCTTTTTTCAAATGCACCGAAAATACTACGAACAGCCATTAAATATAAAATGGCGGCAATAAATATAGGTTGAATCACCCTTAAATCAGGTAAGGCGTAGACTATAAATATGAATAGAAATACGGGTAGAAAGGTTCTTTCTTTAACAAAGTCAAATTTTGCATTAATCTGAAGAAGCAAAAAGCTAATGATTACTACCGTAAGATAATTAATGAAAATGGCACCGATATATGTAATCCCAGAATTCATTAATGGCAAACACAAAGGAGTAGTATTGACACAAGAAGCACTTGGAAAAATTCCACCTTCAATAATCGATCCTAGTAACCAAAGTATCCCAACAGCAGCACTAAGAACGAAATTGTAAAAATGATTCGCCCTTAAAATTTTTAGAAGCATATCGTTTTATTAAATTCAAGTAGTTTTGTATTGGGGAATAAGAGAAAGTTGAGCAGAAATTGATCTGCTCTAATTATATATTATAAGTCGAAACCTAAATCTTTACGGAAATATTTTCCTTCAAAATTTATTTTTTCAGCATTCGTATATGATGTTTTTAAGGCATCGGTCATTGAAGATCCATAAGAACTAACAGAAATTACTCTTCCTCCATTTGTAACAACTTTATTGTTTTTAGTTGTTGTTCCTGCATGGAATACAATACTACTATCTACTTGATTGCTACCTTTAATTTCAATGCCTTTTTTGTAATCTCCTGGATAGCCTCCCGAAACAAGCATTACTGTAACAGCGGTTCTTTCATCGAATTCAATTGTTTTTTCATTTAGTGTATTGTATGCAACACCTTCAAGTAGATCGACAAAATCTGATTTAATTCGTAGCATTACGGCTTCGGTTTCTGGGTCTCCCATTCGAACGTTGTATTCAATAACTTGTGGTTCGCCATCTACCTTTATTAATCCAATGAAGATAAAACCTTTGTAATCAATTCCTTCTTTTTGTAAGCCTTCAACTGTTGGAATAACAACACGATCTTCAATTTTCTTCATGAATTCAGCATTGGCAAATGGAACGGGTGTAATTGCGCCCATACCACCAGTGTTAAGTCCAGTATCGCCCTCGCCAATTCGTTTGTAATCTTTTGCTTCAGGAAGGATTTTATAATTTTTCCCATCGGTCATTACAAAAACTGATAATTCAACACCTGAAAGAAATTCCTCGATTACTACTTTATGGCTAGCCTCACCAAATTTGCCATCCAACATTTCTGCCAATTCAGCAAGTGCTTCGTCGAAATTATCGATAATAAGAACTCCTTTACCAGCGGCCAAGCCATCGGCTTTAAGTACGTAGGGAGGTTTCAATGTTTTCATAAACTCGGCAGCTTTGTTTGTTTCTCCTGCCGAAAAAGTTTGATAACGAGCTGTAGGGATGTTGTATTTAGCCATAAATTCTTTGGCAAAATCTTTGCTTCCTTCGAGCATTGCACCTGCTTTGTCGGGGCCAATTACAGGAGTGCCTTTTAGCTCCTTATCGGCTAAGAAGAAATCACGAATTCCTTCAACTAATGGGATTTCGGGGCCAACAAGAACAATATCTATTGTATTTGCCAATACTGCTTTTTTTATACCTTCAAAATCAGAAACACCAACAGGAATGTTTGTACCTAATTCTTCTGTACCTGCATTTCCAGGTGCAAAAAATAGATGATTAACTTTTTCACTTTGATTGATTTTCCATCCAAGTGCGTGCTCTCGTCCGCCTGAACCAATAATTAAAATTTTCATTTTTATTCTTCCTTTGTTATGCTCCTTTAAGGAGTCTGTTAATGCTTTTCTTCATACTATGCAACTGATTTGGTACAGTTCGCATTTTAACCGTTTGTGATTTGGGGAATTCGATCTTACTAAATAAATATCCTTCCTCTATTAACTTCTCAATAACAAGTGGTAAGGCATTCAGTACGTTATTTTTTGCCTTTATCGAGTCGTGAAAAGTAATAATTGAACCGTTTCGAACGAAATCAATCACATTGTTGTAGCATTGTTTTGGTGTTAAACGAGGATCGTAATCACAACTAATAACATCCCACATAATCAATTTATATTTTTTGATTATTGAGTTATACTGAGTCTTTTTAAGTGTACCATGTGGTGGTCTGAATAAGTTCGACTCAATTAGTTTTCCTGCTTTTTCAATGTTATTCAAGTAATTCTTGTTTTTAACCTTGAAACCTCGAATATGGTTGAAGGTATGATTGCCAACAGCATGGCCCTGGTTTATTATTTGTTGATAGATAGCGGGGTGTTTTTGTACATTTTCGCCAACACAAAAGAAAGTTGCTTTAATATTGTACTTTTTTAAAATCGCAAGAACCTTAGGCGTTATATCTGGTATTGGTCCGTCGTCGAAGGTCAGATATACTGTTTTCTTTTTGGCAGGCATGCACCATATTGCCGAAGGGAAAAGCGAAGTAATCCAAGCAGGGAAATGTATTTTAAGGTTGTATCGTTTACGCATAAACTCTTCTTGAGTTATTCTTATTTATTCGATAAAAGCTGATCGTAAAACATTTCGAAATTAGCTTTTATACTTTCATGTAGTTCATTGTCACCAATATTACGAGTCATACTAACCAGCTCATTCATGAAGTATAAGTTGCTTCGGATTTCACTGTCGAGAGAGGCTGCAAATTTATCATCAACATTTAAATAATAGTTGAGCTCGTCGGAAAATACATCTGACATGTTTTTAATCAATTCTTTCCCCTTGTCGGTTGCTTTTGCATCGAGATATACTTTGGCAATTTGAACTGCAAAATAGTCATAAGATACTTTGTTGGCAGGAATCATTTCAACGCATTTGTCAAGCACGTTTATACATGAATCAGTTTTTCCTTCTAGCAATAGCGCTTCGGCCAAACGGTGGAAATTGTTCCTTAAATTAGTAAGCATTCTTCGGTTATTCTCATCAACATAAACATCATCCTGGTTCAAATTACCCCATTTGAATTTATTCATTACGTTGTTGTACATGATATCTGTTTCAACATAACCTTTCATGAAACTCGATGAGTTGGTTTCGATTGGAACAATTCGGTAGGACAAACCTTCAAGGCGGAAATATTTATCCAACGAAAGATATTTATCGCTTCCAACTGAAATTGCATAATAGATTGGTCGTTCCCAATTGTTGTTGTAAACCATATCGAGCAACATCAATTGATCTTTTGCAATGTAACTACCTGTTAGGTTAATAAACATTGTGTCAACAATTTGGTCGTATTCCTCAGGTTTTACAACACCATTGGCAATAACTGCTTCTTTATCTACTACCATGAATAAACTTCGAACAGGTAAATACGATGCATTATCGGCACGTGCAATTTTGGTTCTTGGATTATCGTCTTTGATAAAGTCAATAGCCTTACCTAGTTCAATGCTTTTCCCTTTCAATCTAGGATCTTCCATAATGTAAATTACATCGCGAGTTCCTTGAACGTATTCACTGTATTCAAAACTTATAGGAAGAGGTTCTGATTCGTATGCTTTACGTTGCATTTGGTTTATATACCAATCGGTTTGGAAATAACTTAAATTACAAACACGTTTATCGGTGCCAAAGCCTTCAACTTCTTGATTGTACCAAAGCGGATAAGTATCGTTATCGCCGTTGGTGAAAATTATTCCTTGCGACTCAACACTTTCCAAATAATTTTTACCAAAATCGGGGGCCGAAGTTCTGCCCGAACGATCGTGGTCGTCCCAGTTTTGGAATGCCATTAACACAGGAACTGCTAGTAATGAAACAATAGTAACAGTAGTTGCCGAGAGGGTTGATGGGGCTACTTTCTTCAACCATTTGTGTAAACCAGCAACACCTAAGCCAATCCAAATAGTGAAGGCATAGAATGATCCAGCAAATGCATAATCACGTTCACGTGGTTGGAAAGGGTATTGATTCAAATAAATAACTATAGCAACACCCGTCATAATGAATAATAATGAAACTACCCATAAATCGCGCTTTCCTTGTTTTCCTGATTTATATTGAAAGATAATTCCAATGATTCCCAATAAGAAAGGTAGTAAGTAGTATTTATTACGACCTTCATTATTTGCAAATTTTGCAGGGAGGTTATCTTGGCTTCCTATTCGTGGATTATCTATAAAGTCAATTCCACTAATCCAATTTCCGTGTATTGAATTTCCGTGGCCTTGTATGTCGTTCTGACGACCAGCAAAATTCCACATAAAATAACGGATGTACATGAAATTGATTTGGTATTTAAAGAAGAACCTTAAGTTTTCAGAAAATGTTGGAACCATAATAACTTGTGATTCCCCATTTGGTCCTTGGTATGTTTTCTTCCGACCTTTAATTTGTCCCCATTGCTGGTATGCTTCAATATGGCGCGGATCTGTTTTGCTCCACATACGAGGAAAGAAGGAAGTGAAATTAGAATCGTAATTTGGTTTTTTACGTTCATTTGAAATTACATATTTGCCTTCTTTAACTCTGTATTCTGTTTTGTCGTGAACATACTGTTCTTTGGTATCTAGAGGTGTATTGTAGTATTGTCCTTTTATCAAAGGTCGATCGCCATATTGTTCGCGGTTCAAGTAGGAAAGCATTGCAAATACATTGTCTGGACTATTTTGATCCATAGGTAAATTTGCTGCCGATCTAATTGGAATTATGGCGTAGGTTGAAAAACCGATAATAATAACTGTGACACCCATTATAATGGTGTTCAGTAATACCATTTTCTTTTTTTGAGTATAATATATACCGTAAACAATGGCAGCAACTAGAGCTATCAAATAAATGAAGAACCCAGTGTTGAGTGGAGCACCAATTCCATTTACGAAAATGCGTTCGAAAATGGTTGCAATCCAAACAATGCCCGGAATAATTCCATATAGTATTACTCCTAAAATAATAACTGATATCACAAAAGCAAAAAATATTCCTTTGTTGCTTACTTTATAACGTTTGTAGTAATATATAAAAGCAATAGCTGGTATTGCTAGTAGGTTTAACAAGTGAATACCTACAGATAATCCAGCAAGGTAACAAATGAGAATTATCCATCGATTTGCATAGGGTTCATCTGCAGCGTTTTCCCATTTTAGAATGGCCCAAAATACGAGAGCAGTAAATAGCGATGATGTTGCATAAACCTCGGCTTCAACCGCTGAGAACCAAAAAGTATCTGAAAACGTATAAGCCAAAGCGCCAACCAATCCACTTCCTAAAATTGCAATGGTTTCGCCCAAGGCAGGATTATTTTCTTTAATAAATAACCGCTTTGCCAAGTGTGTAATTGACCAGAATAAAAATAAAATGGTAAATGCACTTGCTAAAGCAGAAAGAACATTCATTAGTAAAGCTGCATTTTGAGCATTTCCGAAAAGTGTGAAAAATCTACCGATTAACATAAAAAGTGGTGCGCCAGGAGGGTGGCCAACTTCAAGTTTAAATGCTGTTGTAATAAATTCACCACAATCCCAGAAACTTGCGGTAGGTTCAATCGTTAGTAAATAGGTGATGGCGGCTATTACAAATGTTATCCAGCCAACAATGATATTCAGCTTTTTATAATTCATTTTCCTCGTTTTATTCAGTGTATTTTGCGGGTTATCTTCAAAATTGAATGCAGTTGTACAGTATACGTTGCGAATATAATAGAAACTTTTTAGTCTTTCTAATGGGAATCTTGTTTTTAGCTATTTTCGAGCTGGTTAAAAATGTTATTTTTAACACATGAAGCGGATTGATGTGACCTGTGCTATTATTGTTGTTAATGATTGTCTTTTAGCATGCAAAAGAGGAATGAACTCCAGTCATCCAAATGAATGGGAATTTCCTGGAGGTAAAATTGAGACAAATGAAACGGCTAGAG
>JAQIBQ010000097.1 GCA_027859005.1 Prolixibacteraceae bacterium
AGGTTCACCTCCAATTTCATTTTTTTCTGAAGAAAACAAAAATATTCGATAATCAAAAGCTTTATTCCGGAGTAATCATTCAACATTAGTAATTTTCCCTTTTGATTCAAGTTCCTCAATTATTTGTTGGCGAGTTTTATTATCAATAATTGAAAGTTCTATTGGAGTTTTGCCAATAGCCTCTTCTGCTGTATATCCATAAATATTACACCATGATTTGTTAACCTCCATATATTTCCCACTGTCTTGATCGGTAATGGCTATGGCAATTGGACTGGACAAGAATGACTTACTAAATCGTTCTTCGCTTTCTCTGATAGCATCATTTAATTCAATTTGCTCGGATTTTTGTTGTGTTATTTCAACAATCATTTCTGTTACATTCAACAAAAATGCCATGGCAGTTTTTACTTTTTCCTCTGAAACTACGGGTACGTTTTTTAATGCATTAAGGTAGGTTTCCTCTTTAAATTTAAACTTAGCAGCTTGTTTTATAAAAAAATCTTTCTCAGGGTTCTCGAAAAAAAACTGTCCCGTAAAAAGGTTGGCAATGTGTTCGCCATTAATAATAATTGGAAAGGCCACATCAACTAATCCGTTCAAACACTTATAGAAATGATATTTTTCACCCGAATTAATTTTTCCTGCAAGTTCAGTATCACTTATTGTACATCTTTTTGAGGTTTCGGGATGAACGCGATGAAATTCGGTACATATTTGCCTCCAGCCTGATTTTGACAAAACATTTCCGTTGAGGTCAAGTATTGCAGTAACAAAACCAGTTGTTTTATTAAATCCTTCGAGTAATACATCAACCTTTTCAAAGTCAATAATATCAAATAGTTTATTCTTTACCATTAGCTATTCTCTAATTTTTCTTTTAGCTCTTTTATGATCCCTTTCAATTCCTTCATTCGTAGCTCTCGCCCTACAAACAATTTATTTATTCGTTCCAATTCACTATTTTTTTCATCTAAATTCTTTGTACGTTCTTTTACTAGCTCTTCCAAATGTTCACGATGCTCTAAAAGCTCATCTTCTGCCAATTTTCGAGTAGTAGTATCCTGCACGGTTGATATCATTAAATTCTGATTGATTAATGGAATATTAAATGCATGAACGTAACGTTCTTCACCCTTTGCCGTAAAAATTTTTAGATCTTTCCAAATCATTTTTTCAGGATCTCCACTTTGCATATCGGTAATAATCCGATTTGTCATTTTGCTGCGATATTCAGGATCAGGAAAAACATTTTCAAAAAAGAGACTTGTATTAGTCAGTATTTCACGCGGCCAACCATAAATCTCTTCAAAATTATTATTCATATATTTCACATCACCGTCATCGATGGTATTTACCGCAAAACCGATTGGCATATTTTCCATAATCGATTCGATGTATTCATTTCGTTCTTTAAGTTTTTTTTCTGTTTGTTTCCGTTCAGTAATGTTAATTACAAATGCAAAATAAAACTCAACTTCACCAGCTTCATCAAATCGAGGATTTACTAAAAGTTCAATAGGTATTCTTGTTCCATCCTTCCTAATGTATTCTTTTTCATATTGAACCGCTTGCTTTGTTGCATGAATTTCTTGAAGTTTGGCCAATTCTGATTCTTCCCATTCGGGTGGTGTTAATACCTTATTCCAATCAATGCTTTTCAATTCATCTTCATCGTATCCAGTGATATTCTGATAAGCAGTATTGCACATACCTAATCGTCCATTGGGATAACCAATGGCAATTCCCACTGATGATTCTCGTACTATATCAGCCAATAATTGTTCTCGTATTAGGCTTTCCTCCATTTCTTCCTCCAGTTGTCTCCTTTCGGTAATATCCAAAACAGTTCCAGTTATAACATCATCGCCATCGAATTCAATGTGTGTACCATGAATTTCAACCCACAATTCCTTTCCCATTTTATGATTCCCTCTCGCAGAGTACCTCACACTTTCTACCTCGCCTTTTAGCCTTTTGTCCACGTTTTTATCAGCCCTTTTCCGATCGTCAGCTGCAATAACATCGGTTGGCTTTAAGTTTGAAAGCACCTCCTCTTCGGAGTATCCAAATATTTCGCAAAACCGGTTATTTACATAAATAAACCCATCTTTATTAAATATATATATTCCGGTTAGCGATTGCTCAACCAAGGCTTTGAATTTATTCTCGGAAGTTCTAAGATGAATATCTGAATTAACACGTTGGGTAATATTTTCTATTTGTGTAATAAAGTAAAGTGGATTATTTTCCTGAGTTCTTAATAATGCAGAATTAATCCTCACCCAAATTATTTCTCCCGATTTAGTCAAATAACGTTTTTCAAAAGCAACTTTTTTGGATTCACCTGCCAGCATTTTCTTAACACTTTCAGCTCCAATATCTATATCATCAGGAAATGTAATAGAATTGAAATGCAATCCTTCCAATTCATTCTTGTCGTACCCAAGCATTTCGCAAAGGGGTTGATTTACCCTGATTAGTTTCCCACCTAATCCAGTAAGGCACATACCACTAGCCGACTGTTCAAAAATTGTTCGGAATTGTTCTTCAGTTTCTTTTTGCTCAGTTATATCTCGATGTGTGCCAATAAAACGTTTTGGTTTATCGTTTTTAGTTCTTGAAATAATTTTCCCTTTTGCTAATACCCATATGTAACTTCCATCTTTACACAACAACCGATGTTCATTCATATAATTATTCGTGTCACCGTCGAGGTGTTTTTGCACATCCAAATAGGCGTTGGTTTTGTCATCCGGATGAACTCGCTTATCCCATTCTTCAAACTTGTTTTCAATTTCATCCTCTTCGAAACCAAGCATTGCTGTCCATTGTCTCGAATAAAATATTTCGTTTGTTTCTACATTCCAATCAAACAGACCATCACCATTTCCTTCAATAGCAAATTTCCAGCGTTCTTCGCTCTTTTTTAAGGTTTTATTCAATTCAACTTGATCAATTTTTTGCTGAGTCATTTCACTTATTAAAAGTGTCATCTCAAGTAAAAAATCCATTGCCGTTTTTACTTTTTCTTCTGAAACAACAGGTCCCTCACTAAGCGCTTCGAGGTATGTTTTGTTATCGAATTTATATTTTCCGGCTTGTTTTTTAAAAAAATTAAGATCGGGTTTCTCAAAGAAAAACTGACCAGAAAATAAGTTGGCAACATGTTCATCATTAATAATGATAGGAACGGCAACATCAATTAGACCATTTTTACATTTGTAAAAATGATATTTTTCACCAGCAGCCATTTCACCAGCCAATACGGTATCACTTACCTTACACTTTTCAGCTGTATCGGGATGAACACGGTGAAAGTTGGTACAAATCTTTCGCCAACCCGATTTTGACAGTACATTGCCTTCAAGGTCTAAAATAGCAGTAACAAAACCTGTTGATTTATTAAATCCTTCCAACAAGGTGTTCACCTTTTCAAAATCAATTAATTCCAGAATATTTGACTTCATCTGATTATCTTTTCATCTTTTTTAAAATTATTTTCAGTTGTCAGATGTAACTCCTGATGAATCGTAGATCAGCGTTAGCTAATTTTAATCATGCTCGAGTGTGAAGTTTAGCATGTTAAAATTGTTTTCACGATTTACACTTCGTTACAATTATTCATGTTCGTTTCATAATTATTCATAAATTAGGTATTTTATTTTATAGATTCCACAATTGTTAGATAAAAAGTACTTTTACATGGTTTCATCATAAAATGTTTTAGTGAAATTATGATATTTGATACAGCTATTTATCTGTATTTTCCGAACTAATTTCTACTCAATTATTATTCATTATCGGCTATGTTACAACTACAAAATATTTCAAAATCGTATCCAACAGCATCGGGATCAATTAAAAATAAAGTGCTTGATCAGCTTTCGCTTAGTATTGAAAAAGGTGAAAGTATTGCTATTGTTGGACCATCGGGTACAGGAAAAACAACCTTGCTCAATATTATTGGTACACTTGATAAAGCCGACGAAGGCACCCTGCTTTTCGAAGGACAGGACTTGATGAATTTAACATCTAAAACTCAACCCGATTTTCGTAACCGGAAAATAGGCATGGTTTTTCAGTTGCATCACCTTTTGCCACAGTGTACTCTTTGGGAAAATATTCTGCTCCCTACAATTCCTCAAAAATTGAAAAATGGAGAAGCTGAAAAAAGGGCTGAACAATTATTAAAAAGAACAGGCATTTGGGAACAACGTTTTCAAAAACCCACAGAACTTTCGGGTGGAGAATGCCAGAGGGCAGCCGTAATTCGTGCACTCATCAATCAGCCTTCACTCATTTTAGCCGACGAACCTACAGGTGCTCTTGATGAAGAAAATGCTGAAAAATTAGCCGACCTGTTGCTCGAACTAAATAAAGAAATGGGAACTACTTTAATTGTAGTAACACATTCGTCGGGCCTTGCCGCTAAAATGGACAAGATGTACCGTCTGGAAAATGGGAAACTACATTTGAGTTAGAAAAGAAGGTTATTAACAACTAGGAATATTGAACGTATGAATCAGCTCAAGCTTGTCATAAGAAGTCTTAAATACTATTTCAAAAGCAACCTTTGGATTGCCTTAGGCGTTGCCATTACTACTGCTGTTATAACTGGTGGATTAATTGTTGGCGACTCAGTGACCTACAGCTTGGAACAAGCCACAAATTTGAGGTTGGGTAAAATTTCACATGCTCTTACTTCGGGTGACAGGTTTTTCACACAAGCGTTAAGTCAAAGTTTAAATGATTCAAATACTCCCTCTTCTGCAGTTCTCCAACTAGAGGCAATTGCCTCATCAAACGGAGGGCAATTAAAACTGAACAAAGTTCAAGTTTGGGGAATTGATGAAAATTTCCCTGATGTTTCAGGCAGCAAAAATTCTTTTAATATTCCTTCAGGAACAGTAAATATTAGCGAAAATACAGCAGTACGTTTGAATCTTTCCGAAGGCGATGAAGTGTTGCTTAAAATTGAAAAAGCCAGTCTGATTCCTGCCAATGCTCCATTTGTTTCAGACGAAGAAAAAAACGTAAGCATACGGTCCAAAGTGAATCGAATTGTGAGTACCGCAGAAATGGGACGCCTAAGCTTACAAACCTCACAAACAGCTCCTTTCAATGTTTTTATTTCGATTGAGCACTTGAACAAGCTCATGGACATGAAGCAAAAAGCCAATGTTTTGCTTCTATCGACCCAAAAAACGGAACAAGAAATTCGACAAGAAATCCAAACTGTTTTTACGCTCGAAGATGCTACACTAGAACTTTCAGAAACAGAAATCACAGACCAATGGGAATTAAAATCAGAGCGTGTATTTATTGACGATGCAATTGCTCAGAGAGTTGAAAATTTAGGATTGAATTTCACTCCCATATTAACCTATTTCACAAATTCATTTACACTAAATCAACAGCAAACACCCTATTCATTTATTTCCACTCTACCCGACTCTGAAATTGGTGAAAACGAGCTGGTAATTAACCGATGGTTGGCCAATGATTTGAACGCAAGCGTTGGTGATTCAATTGAAATAAACTATTTCAAGATGGGCCTATTACGTGAATTAAACGAAGCCTCACATAGCTTTCGAGTTAAAGAAATTGTTGAAATTGAAGGTTATTTTGCCGATCAAAGTTTACTACCTCAAATTCCAGGATTATCAGATTCAGAAAGTTGTAGCGATTGGCAAACAGGTGTACCTGTCGATTTGAAATCAATTCGAGACAAAGACGAAGAATACTGGTATGAAAACCGAGGATTACCTAAAGCTTTTGTGGCCTATTCTCAAGCAAAAGAACTATGGGGCAATCGCTATGGATCTAGTACCTCCTTCCGATTTGATCGTACAGATATAAATCTAGAAGAACTTGAAGCATTACTAAAAGAACAAATCAATCTTTTTGAGCTTAACTTTCAATTACGATCGGTAAAAAAAGAGGGACTTTACGCTGCAACAAATGGAACCGATTTTAGCCAGTTATTCATTGGCTTAAGCTTCTTTATTCTGGTTTCTGGCATTATTCTAATAGCCTTGTTATTCCGGTTTAGCCTTGAAAAACGCACCCACGAAATAGGAACACTTTCAGCCCTTGGTTTTTCAAACAAAAAAATACTTTCCATCTTTTTACACGAAGGTGTATTTGTTGCCCTAACTGGTTCGGCCTTAGGATTACTATTGGCCATAGCCTACAATAAACTTGTTTTCTGGGGCCTTAATCAGGTTTGGAACGAAATTGTACGCACTGAAGTTTTGGTTTCTAAAATTAAAATCACAACACTTCTTATTGGTTTTGTGATAAGCCTTATCGTTTCTTTGCTTACTATTTATCTCACCCTTCGAAAAAAATTGAAACAAAACACAGCTTCCTTACAAAAGAAGAGTCAACAAAAGGTTTCAAAATTGAGTAAAATAGGGACAACAATTGCTGCAGCAATCACACTAATTTTTGGCTTGACTACCATCGGAATTGAATTACTTTCTAAAAATGGGAATCTAAATTCAGGGAAATTTTTCATGGCTGGTGGAATATTGCTAGTTGCCTTCATGTTAATCTTCTATTTGCTTTTGATAAAAAAAGGCAGTTCAAAAAATGGTTTTAGAAAACTACAATTAATCACTCAAAACATTAGATTAAATCGAAGTAGAAGTCTAAGTGTGGTTCTTTTGCTAGCCATAGGAACCTATTTGGTAGTTAGTACGGGTCTGAACCGACAAGATTTATTTAGCCAAGCAGAAAATCCTAAAAGCGGAACGGGAGGCTATTTATACTGGGCCGAATCGACCTTGCCCGTTTTGCACAATTTAAACAATGAAACTTATCGGAAAGAGCAAGGTTTAAATGTCGACTTTGAAATTATTCAAATGCGTGTTTCAGAAGGTGATGATGCTAGTTGCTTAAACCTTAACTTAATTTCAAATCCACGTATTCTTGGTGTTGATGAAGCTTTACTTGAAGACCGTTTCTCCGTTCAAACTATGACTGAAGATGTGGATGAACAAAACTTTTGGGATGCATTACATACTTCTTACGAAGATTGTGTTCCAGCTATTGCCGATCAAACCGTAATTCAATGGGGTTTAGGAAAACAAGTTGGTGATACTGTAGTGTACCAAAATGCCCTAGGCAAAGAAGTAAAACTATTGCTAGTTGCCGGTTTAAAAGCCTCAGTATTTCAAGGAAGCCTTTTAATTAGCAATCAGAATTTCATAAAGCATTTTCCAAGCTCAAGTGGAAGCCAGGTTTTCTTAATTGATGGCAACAAGGAAAATCAACAAGCAATTGCCGATGAACTAGAATTGAATTACCGTGATTATGGTTTTGAAATTACTCCCACCGCTCAACGATTGGCGGAATTTAAATCAGTTGAAAATACCTACTTGTCTATATTCCTAGTATTGGGTGCTTTCGGGCTACTCATCGGAACAATTGGTTTAGCCATTGTATTGCAACGATCGATGTTAGAACGTCGATCGGAATTTGCGTTATTAGCCGCTGTTGGTTTTAAAACAAATAGCATTTTAACGATTGTATCGGTTGAATACATAGTGCTACTTTTTATTGGTTTAATTTTTGGAACACTTACCGCTGTGCTATCGGTATATCCAGTAATTCAATCGTCAATAGAAACGGTCTCGATGGGATTTGTTATTCGTTTGCTTTCAATAATTCTACTTAATGGGGTTGTTTGGATCATTGTTCTTGCTGCGCTACAATTGAAGAATATGAAATTGGTTAAAGCATTACGAAGTGAGTAGTTTATTATTTAATTGAAATAGTTAACATAGATTCGACCTAAGCATTTCTCTTCGTGTTTGACTTACTGACTACTACATAATTTATTTGTTGGTCATTAGTCATCAGAGTCATTAGGGAAATTAAATGTAGAGTCACTAAATGACTTTTTTCTAATGACAATTGACTCGTCAGCTCTGCCATAACCGAAGAATTCTTTTTTAATAGCTGAATTCCAATAGTATACTATTTTTCCTTATATCGAACTGACGATATTTATGCTTTCTTCTCATTCAAGCTCTCTTTTTTAAAATACTTATCCTTAAATTTTAATGCAACCCGAACCAATAAAATTAATACCGGAACCTCAACCAATGGTCCAATTACTGCGGCAAACGCCTCACCCGAATTGATACCAAAAACAGCTACAGCAACGGCAATTGCTAATTCAAAATTATTACTTGCTGCTGTAAACGAAATGGTAGTTGTTTTTGCATAATCAGCTCCCGATTTTTTCCCCATATAAAACGATACCAAAAACATCACTACAAAATAGATGATTAAAGGAATGGCGATACGCACAACATCAAGGGGGATTTTTACGATATACTCACCTTTTAAGGAAAACATAACCACAATGGTAAACAGCAAAGCAATTAATGTTATGGGACTAATTTTAGGTATAAACTTGGTGTGATACCACTCTTTCGATTTTACCCGAATAAGAATAAAACGGGTTAGAAAACCAGCAATAAACGGAATGCCTAAATAGATAAATACACTTTTTGCAATTTCCCAAATTGTAACGTTTACTTCAACTGTTTGCAATCCTAACCAATTCGGTAATACGGTAAGAAAAACCCATGCATATACCGAGAAGAATAGAATTTGAAAAATAGAATTAAAGGCAACCAAACCTGCAGCGTATTCGTTATCGCCCTTGGCCAATTCGTTCCATACAATTACCATGGCTATGCAACGTGCTAAACCAATTAAAATTAGACCAGCCATGTAATGCGGATAGTCTTGCAAAAACAAAACCGCCAGTCCGAACATTAATATTGGACCAATTATCCAATTTTGAACCAATGAAATTCCTAATATTTTCCAATTTTTGAAAACATCTTTCAACTCCTCGTAACGCACTTTTGCTAAGGGCGGATACATCATCAGTATTAAACCAATTGCAATTGGAACATTGGTTGTACCACTGCTCATTCCATCCCAGAAGCTTGCAACTTTTGGGAAAAAATACCCTCCTCCAACTCCAATAGCCATTGCTAAGAATATCCAAAGGGTTAAATATCGATCGAGAAATGAAAGTCGTTTTTGCATGATATCAGTTAGAAAATGTGTTGATTTGAAAATGGTACAATTTGAAGATTAGTTAATATTTCTTTGAAGAGCTTATAATTTTAGATAGTACTTTTATTATTGTTTGAATTCAACTTTTCAAGTCGTCATTATTTAGAGAATTTAGAGAAAGTTCACATAAACTTAGCCAATACTCGGTCTCATCAGCTTCTTTAGCTGCAATTTTTTTTCGGATAAAATCGGCTTTGCTTCAGCATTTTGTGCCTCTCTCACATTAGCACCAATTGATGTGCCCGATTTCAAAAGCTGCCTAGCAATAACATACTTTCTTTTTCTTCCAATTCTTCGGTAAATTCAATTATTGCTAAAGAAAAACTCAAGGCCAAGTTCACAATTACGTTTTCTTTATCGTTTCTCATGTTGACTGACTTTTATAAAATGAACAAACTTTCCTATTGAAAAATGATTTTCAAATTCATTAATTGACAAATTTTTTGAAATTCGTTAAAATTGCGGTAAAATATCTTCTTTGTAAAGTTGGAAGAAGCGTTCCTTAATTTCATTACGCACTCGAATAAATTCGCTCCAAATAAAGTCATCGGTTCCAACTGCATGCGAAGGATCGTCGAATCCAATGTGTAAGCGGGTTTTCACTTTTCCGATGAATGCCGGACAGCTTTCGTTTGCTCCACCACAAACGGTTATAACATAATCCCACTCCTGGTTGAGGTATTTTTCAACACTATCGGAAGTATGATCAGAGATGTCTAAGCCAATTTCTCCCATTGCTTTTACAGCATTTTCATTTAACTTTCCTGAAGCTTCGGTACCTGCTGAATATACTTCAATTTTCGAATCGAAAGACTGCAAAAAACCGTGTGCCATTTGACTTCGGCAACTATTTCCTGTACAAAGAATTAATACCTTCATAGCTATAATTTTATATTTTCTGATTAACAATTTTGATTGTTCTCAACCATAACATCATCGAAAAAATTCAACATACTATATTTCATTGAACTTATTTTCGATGTATCGATACAATACTTCACTTTTGAACCACAAATATCTCCCTTTATTATTCCCAACCTTTTAAGTTCAGCCAAGTGCTGATTAATTGTTGTTCGTGCCAAAGGAATATGATCAGAAATATCGCCTGTAATGCAGGTTTTGCATTCGGCAAGATAATTAAGAATAGCTAGCCTAGCTGGATGCCCAAGTACTTTGTGCAATTCGGCCAAGTGCTGTAATTCGTTACTGAAAAGTGCTGCTTTTGAATGTGTCATTATTAAGAATAAAATACGACGTAAATATACGTCACAACAATAGTGCTAATGTTAACACAAATTGAATTTTATATTAAAAAAAGCTTTTAAAGGTTTTCGAGAACTTGTATTAGTTTCTTTTTACGACGTAGAGATACGGGTACCTCTGTTCCATTCTTAAGAATGAGAAACCCACCATCAGACTTATCTAGTTTTGTAATATAGAGCAAGTTAACCAAGAATGATTGGTGTGGTCTAAAGAAACCATATTCGGTCAACATTTCTTCGTAATCTTTTAATACTCTGGATACCATTATTTTACTTCCATTCTTAAAATAAAAGGTAGTATAATTACTTTCACTTCGGCAATAGACAATATCACTTACGTCAACAATATTAATTGCATCAAATGTTTTTAAAACAATGCGTCGATTTTGAGTTTTTTTCTCGTAATAATTAAAGAAAGTTCTTACCTGCTCTTGTAACTTCGAATTATTTATTGAAGAAAGTGCTTTATCAACAGCACTGCAAAATTCAACCTCTTCGATGGGCTTTAAAATATAATCGATTGCGCTAAATTGAATTGCTTTTATGGCAAATTCATTATAGGCTGTAACAAATATTAAGGCATAATTATAGGGATGAATTTTCTGAAGAATATTGAAACCTGTGCCGTCGGTTAAACGAATATCGAGAATTAAAAGTTGAGGTTTATGTTCATTTATAAATTCAACTGCTTTGTTAACAGTTCCTGTTGAACCAATTACACTTATCTCTGGAAAATTTTTTTCAAGAAGTACTTGATTTAATTCTCTTAGTTCCGGTTCGTCATCAACTATATATGCTTCAATCATCGGGTTCAATCATCGGAAAATCAATGGAGACCATTGTTCCGGTTAGTTTTTGATTTTTTTCTTTCAAATCAATTAATACGAATTTAACAGCTTTTTTGTATTTCCGTTCAAATAATCTGATCCTTTCTTTAAAAATCGAAAGCCCCATCGATTCATGCGTACTCTTATCGCTTGCTAATGAGCACGCTAAACCCTTGCCATTATCTTGAATAATTATTTTTATGTAACCCGCAAGTTGTGTAACCTCAATTTTAATTAAACCATTCTTACATTTTAAGCCACTTAGTCCATGATGTATTGCATTTTCGACAAAAGGCTGAAGCATGGTAGGTAAAACATAAACAAAATCCTGTTCTACATTTTCATCGATATTTATTTCGTAATTGAAACAATTTCGTTGCCTCATTTGCTCTATTTCAATGTAATATTTAAGGGTTTCAATTTCCTCTTCGAGTGTAATCAATTCTTTATTCGAATTTTTTAGAATCAAGCGTGTTAACTTTGAATAATAGCCCAAATAAGTAGCCGCTTTTTCAGACTCATTTTTATATAAAAAGCTTTGGATTGAAGCTAATGCATTGAAAATAAAATGAGGATTCATTAATGATCGAAAAAGCTTAGATTCCAATTCTGTTTTTTGTTTATCAGTTTTTCTTCTTCTAATACTAAATATTAAAATGCCCACTGAAAGAATGATTAAAACTCCCAATAAGTAAAAATAATTTTGTTGTGTTTTTATTCTATTCTCAATGGTTAATGAGTCAATTTGTTGTTCTTTCTTATCGGCTTCGTATAGGGTTTGAAGTTCGTTTAAGTACCTTATGTTTTTTTCGCTTATAATACTATCGTTATACACTACGGCTTTCTTGTACAGATATAATGCTTTATCATATTCATTTGTATTTTCAAAATACTGAGATAAAAGTTTATATGATTTCTGAATTAAAAAACCTGATTTTATTCTTCCTGCTATCTTTTTGAATTTAAGTAACTCAGGAAGTGCTTTTTCAAAATTGTTTAGTTTTAAATAGGTTTCGCCAATGTTTGAATGTGCTTGCGAAATGTAATAGTCGTCGTTTGTTTTAAGGGTATAAACCATCGCCAAGTTAAAATTTCGAAGCGCATCAAGGGGTTTCTCTTGTTTCAAAAGAACCTCTCCTATACTATTGTAACATATCGATCGACCTACATCAGAATCGATAGTTTCATTTTGTTTAAGCGATTTTTGATAATAAGTTAGTGCAATATTGTATTTGCCCATAGCCTCAAATGCGTAGCCAATGTTTTGGTAGTTGATAGCTATGCCTAAGTGATTATGTAGTTTTTGTTCTATTAATAATGTTTCATTAAAAACTTCTAAAGCTTTTTGCGGCTGCTTTAGGGTAAGATTGATATTGCCAATACCGTTAAGAGCAACACAAACACTTCGTTCCGAAAATTCAACATCACCTCTGATTTCTTCTGCTAAATGAAGCGCCTTAATATGATAATCGAGAGCAATACGAGGTTTGTCAAGTCTTCGGTAAACAACACCTAAATTATTTAAGGAATATACATTTAACATGGTATCTGTTCCTGAAAGTGCGAGGGCGGATTCATGAAAAATTATTGCTTTTGCATATTCCGCTCTGTCGCGATATAAAACACCAAGAATGTTTTTACACTTTATAATTCCGATTGTATAATCTAAGCGTTCCGATTCAGATAAAAGGTAGAAGATGATATCTTCTTGCTGATTTTTAGTTCTTACAAAATCATAGGTATCGAATTTGTCAATCGTCAATTTAATCTCCTCAAGTGTATACTTTTTTTGAAGAGAAGTATCATCAATTGTTGAAATATATTGAGGGATTTCAACTCTATTTTCTCTAGCAAAACTTAATATACTAAGGGAAACAAAATAACTAACTAATATATATTTCAGTAGGTAATGCATCAATGGGATACAATAAACGAATGATTTTTTAAAACAAATAATTAAACGATAAATACCAACAACTAAAATGATTCTTTTTTCTAAGACAAATTACCAGCAACAAGCAAACAATATATTTCAACGAAAATGTGTTTTCAATTGCGATTTTTGGTACAAAATATTTAACTTATGTAATGATTAAAATTTTGATAGTTTGGATTGAGTATTTTTTCCATCAACAAAACGATACGACAAAATGTAAATTCCATTCGCCAAGCCATTTGTTTCAATTGTAAAATGACCACTTGCTTTGATTTGGTTGCTTGTATATACTCGTTTACCTGTTTGATTATAGATGGCTATTGATTCGATCTCAGAATTTTTAGCAATATCGATATTCAATTGATTTTTAAATGGATTTGGATAAATGCTAATCTCGTTTAATAACTCTTCGTTGATACCTACCGAAATTGTAAATGAAATTATATAGCTCAATACGGTTCCATCTTCAGCCGTCACTTCAACAATAGCTTCGCCAGGTAATTCTGTTGCCTGAGTAATTTCGATTGATGCATTAGCATCGCTTGCTGTAGCTGAAATTTGGGGAATCTCAGTTGTACCATAGTCTAAAACAACTTCGTAATTAAATACTTCTGGATCAAAATTATCAATTGTACTTCCAACTATTGAAAGTTCAGAGAGTGTAGCCACGTTGCTTTGTGCAATTGTATAAACAATGAAATACGTTTGAGCTGTCTCTCCATCGGCAGCAGTTACAACAATAACACCTTCGCCAGGTAAATCGGCAGCCTGAGTAATTTCTATAGATGCATTTTCGTTACTTGCCAAAGCAGTAATTTCAGGAATCGTTGTTGTGCCAAAAGGCAATTCAATTGCATAGGTATAGATTGTGGCATCAAACTCATCCACATTAACACCATCAACCATAATTTCAGCCAAATTTGCATCGCTATCTGCAATTAAAAAGAACGAAATTGCATACGTGTTAGATGTTGTTCCATCTTCGGCAGTAACCTGAATTGTTGCAGTGCCAGAACTATTTTCGGCCTGAGAGATTTCAACGGTTGCAGAGCTATTGCTTGCAGTAGCACTAACAACAGGAGCATTAGCAGTTCCGCTTGGCAAACCATAACTATAGACAAATGCTACAGGACTAAAATCAGCAATTGCCTCATCGTCAACCTGAATTCCAGCTAAAGTAGCATCACTATTTTGATCTACTTCAAAGTTAACCGTGTAAGTGAGCTGAGTTCCATCTTCGGCAGTTACAACAACCGTTGTTGTTCCAGGTAATTCGCTCGCCTGTTCAATGGTAAAAGTGGCATTTATATTATTGGTTGTAACCAAAACAACGGGTACATCTTGAGAACCTTCGGACAATTGAATATCATAAACATAAGTAGCAGAGTTAAAACCATCTATAATTGCTCCATCTATTGTTAATTCAGATAACGAAGCATCATCACTTTCGTCAGGTGTTGTTGATGTATTGCTGTAATAATAGCTTGCTGTAGTTCCTAATTCAAGAGCATCAGTCAACATTGAATAATTGTAATGTTTCACTTCAAGCAATAAGCCCGAACTGTAATAATCTTCATCAAGAAAATCAGATGTACCGTTGTTTTCATCAACCTCTATTGGAAGTACTAAATTACTGGTACTTGCATTGGTATTATAAGTATACTCATAACGATTGGTTTCGGTATATCCAGAAGTAAATTCATCATACAATTCATCGCTTTTTGAAACCAATACATTATTGTTATAGATATATTTGTTAGAGCTAGATTTAACCAGTTCGCCAGTAATAAAGCTCATCATGTAATTGTCCTCAAGAGTAAGCTGTCCATTACTGTTATACTCATAGAGATCTTCACTAAGAACCATCTCTACATCCATTGAAATCATTGCATCTTTCGAGCGAGTAAGCATTCCGTTTGCGTTATATACACTCTCAACATACATTAACTCTTCCCAGCTTGATGTTTCATCATTGTATGTTTTGTAGGAAATATAAGTAGCCAATCCATTGCTGTTATAGGTAATTTCGTACTTCAGAGTAATCTCAAAAGCCTCAGTGTCTTCGTTGTAATCATAGCCGTCACTACTTACAATCATGTCTCCATCGAGTATTGCAATCTGATAATTTAAAAGAATATAGCTTCCTGTTGCTGTGTCCCACTCCCAATTTTTGAAGGTTAGTTCGTCACCCGAGTAGGCATAGGTTATTCGAAAGTAAATTGCAAGTACGGTTCCATCATGTTCCCAAA
>JAQIBQ010000108.1 GCA_027859005.1 Prolixibacteraceae bacterium
TTTCTAAAGATTTCAATAAAACAAAAGATCATTTTAAACGAGGCCAATCATGCATTGTAAAAAACAAAACTTCAAATTCGAATGCAACCGATAACTCACTCATTTCTTTCAATATATAACAGTTTAAACGAATCGTTTAGGACGCTATTGTAGAATAATAAATGAAATCAATAAAATTACAGGGAAATACAAAGATTTTTTTTCAAAAAAAAGATGATAAGCCATTATAGGATTATCATCTTTTATATTTCGTGTAGGTGAGATTATAGTGTCACCTTAGTTCAGTATCATTTCAACTTTTCCAGTGGATTTGCTTTCTGCAACTCGATAGGAACGAGCGAAATTTAAAATGTTTTCTACACAATAATCGGGTGCTTCAATTAAATTGTTTTTTTGTTTTTTTACGAACTTGGAAAATTCAACTTTCCCATTTTTTCGATTATATGTGTTTACATTAAATTTTAAGGTAAAGATTTTCTTCATAGGCAGTTTTAAATGTTTAACTATACCCAAAACGCAACCAGAAAGAAATTATTATACCTTATGAAAAAAAAAATTACTGTTTCGTTAAAACCAATCCCTTATCTGTAATAATTTTCCTCAAATTAATTAATGCATATCGCATTCTACCAAGAGCTGTATTAATACTAACACCAGTTTGATCTGCAATATCTTTGAAGCTCAATCCAAGATAGTGGCGCATAACAACTACTTGTTTTTGGTCATCGGGGAGTTCTTCAACCAATTCGCGTACATCGTTCAAAATTTGTTCATTGACCATCAAATCTTCTACATTCTCTTCTGAGAACCGTTGAGAATTAAACAAGTCAACTACCGAACCATCGTTCGAATAAGTATTCTGATTCTTTTCTCTTCTGTAATGGTCAATAATCAAGTTGTGAGCAATACGCATCACCCATGAAACAAATTTTCCGTTATCGGTATATTTACCTAGGTTTAAAGACCGTACCACTTTAATAAAAGTATCTTGAAAGATATCTTCAGCCAAATGATGGTTTTTCACAGTTATTAAAATATATGTGAAAATTTTGTCTTTGTAACGATTAATGAGAAATTCAAGTGAAGAAAAGTCACCATTCAAATACTGTTGAACCAACTCATTATCGTCCAGTTTTTTTCTGTCGATCATTACCTTGTATTTAGAAATTAATTAAGGTAGAGTTGTTTCTTATAAGTATTCTCCTATTGATTTAAATGGTGGAACAAAATGTTAACTTTGCATCAAAAATAGTTATTTTTCATAAACAAGCAAATAGTAAACTGTTAAATGTCAAGTAAAGCAAATTATTCCGATCATATACACATCAAAGGAGCAAGGCTTCATAATCTAAAAAATATTGAATTAAAAATACCCCGCAACCAGTTGGTTGTCATAACTGGAGTGTCGGGTTCGGGTAAATCAACTTTAGCCTTCGACACCTTGTATGCCGAAGGCCAGAGGCGTTATGTAGAAAGCCTTTCGTCGTATGCTCGTCAATTTTTAGGTCGAATTAATAAACCTGAAGTTGACTTCATAAAAGGGATTCCTCCTGCAATTGCCATTGAACAAAAAGTAAATACACGAAATCCGCGTTCAACCGTTGGAACTTCTACAGAAATTTACGATTATTTAAAATTACTCTACGCAAGAGTTGGACGAACAATTTCACCAATTTCGGGCGAAGAAGTAAAAAAACACGATGTTTCTGACGTTGTAGATTACCTACAAAGCTATAAAAAAGGAACACGAGTGTTGATTTTAACAGCATTTCATACCCATCACAATCGAAAATTAGAAGAAGAAATTGGCTTGTTATTTCAACAAGGATTTACTCGACTTGAATTGGACAATGAAATTCTTTCTATCGATTCTGCCGATACCCTTGAAAAAACTCATAAAAAGGAAAAAAAATTAAATTTAGTAATTGATCGTATTTCGGTGAATAACGATGACGATACACTTAGCCGAATGTCAGACTCGGTTCAATCGGCCTTTAACGAAGGACATGGGATTTGTATTGTTAAAGTTTATACTAACGATGGGATAAATATCGAATCGTTTTCTCATAAATATGAATTAGATGGAATTGAGTTTGAAGAACCAACAACCGACATGTTTAGTTTTAACAATCCGGTTGGTGCTTGCCCCAAATGCGAGGGCTATGGAAAAGTGATTGGCATAGACGATGATTTAGTGATCCCAAATAAAATGCTTTCGATATACGACAATGCAATTATTTGTTGGCGTGGCGAGAAAATGAGTGAATGGAAAATGCAACTTATAAATAATGCCGAAAAGTTTAACTTCCCTATTCACAAACCTTTTTATGACCTTTCAGAAGCTCAACAAGAACTGCTTTGGACTGGAAACAAATACTTTGAAGGCATCAACGCATTCTTCAAGTACATTGAAGAAAATAGCTATAAAATTCAATACAGAGTACTTTTAGCTCGTTACAGAGGAAAAACAACTTGTACCGACTGCAAAGGCTCCCGACTAAAAAAAGAGGCTGGATATGTTAAGATACATGAACACTCATTGCACCAATTGGTTTTAAAACCTGTTTCGGAGTTAAAGGAACTTTTTGAAAAGATGAAATTTGCAGAAAATGAGATAAAAATTGCAAAGCGTCTTTTAAAAGAAATCAATAATAGATTAGATTTTCTTTGTGATGTAGGTTTAGGCTACTTAACACTTAATCGCTTATCATCTACCCTCTCGGGAGGTGAATCACAACGAATCAATTTAGCAACATCGCTTGGAAGTGGTTTAGTTGGCTCATTGTATATTTTAGACGAACCAAGTATTGGTTTACATCCAAGAGATACAGAGCGTTTAATTGGTGTATTATTGAAACTAAAGCATTTAGGAAATACGGTTATTGTGGTTGAGCACGATGAAGAGATAATGCGTGCAGCCGACATGCTAATTGATATAGGCCCACATGCTGGTACTCACGGTGGTGAAATTATTTTCATTGGTGACCAGAAGGCTTTAGAAAAGGATACCTTAAGCTTAACAGCAAACTACCTTTCAGGAAAAGATAAAATTGAAATTCCAAAGCAAAGACGAAAATGGAACAATTACATTAATTTGACTGGTGCTCGTGAAAACAACCTTAAGAACGTAAATGTTAAGATCCCTTTAAATGCTATGACCGTAATAACAGGCGTTAGTGGATCGGGAAAATCGTCACTTGTAAAGCAAGTACTTTACCCTGTTTTGGCTAAACGTTTTGGTGCCTATGGAGAACAAACTGGCAAGCACGATAAAATTGATGGAGATCTGCATTTAATTCATGCCGTTGAGTTTGTCGATCAAAACCCTATTGGCAAATCTTCTCGTTCAAATCCGGTCACTTACCTTAAAGCTTACGACGACATTAGAACTCTTTTTGCCAATCAGCAAGCTGCTAAAATTCAAGGTTTAAAACCGTCTCATTTTTCATTCAATGTAGATGGTGGGCGATGCGATGAATGCCAGGGTGAAGGTCGAATCAAAGTTGAAATGCAGTTCATGGCCGATATTCATCTTGAATGCGAAAGTTGTGGAGGTAAACGATTCAAAGAAGATATCTTGGATGTTAAATACAATTCAAAAAACATTCACGATATTCTTGAATTAACCGTAAACGAAGCAATTGATTTTTTTAAACAAGGGAAAGACAGCACTGAGAAGAAAATTGTAAAGAAATTAAAACCACTTCAAGATGTTGGTTTAGGCTATGTCCATTTAGGACAGTCGTCAAGCACATTATCAGGAGGTGAAAGCCAACGAGTTAAACTGGCTTCGTTCTTAGCAAAAGAAAAACAAGAACATACCTTTTTTATTTTCGATGAACCTACAACGGGACTACATTTTCACGACATAAAAACGCTGCTAAAATCGTTCAACGCCTTGTTGGAAAGAAATCATACAATTCTTATTGTTGAACACAATATGGAAATAATAAAATCGGCCGATTGGATTATTGACCTTGGACCTGAAGGTGGAGACAAAGGAGGTTATATTTTAGCTGAAGGTTTGCCCGAAGATTTGATAAAAAACGAGAAATCATATACCGCAAAAGCATTGCAAGAAAAGTTGTATTAAAGCAACTTTTCTCTACTATCAATTAGCTCATTAAGTTTTACAAGTTCTTTTCGGTAATAGTAAGTAACAATCAAAGCCGAAATAAATCCTGAGACTGGCATCGATAACCAAATACCATCGAGACCAAAGAATCTTGGCAATATTATAAGCAAGGGTGTTAATACAATTACTTGTCGTAACAATGAAATAACAATTGCTAGTTTAGCCTTACCTGTAGATTGAAAATAATTACCAACAACAACCTGATAACCAACTAAAAAAGTCATTGACAAACCAATACGAGTACCTCTAACTCCAATTTCAAACAATTCACGATCAGCAGTATTAAACATTTTCACAATAGCTCCTGGAAACAATTGAAGAACAACAAAGCCTCCAACCGAAATAAATGATGCAATCCAAATACCTTTTAACAAGGCCGTTTTAACTCTGTCGTAATTTTTTGCGCCAAAATTAAAACCAATAATAGGTTGAGTTGCCATATTCACTGCTACCACGCACATAAATATCATCGACATAACACTCATTATGATCCCATTAGCGGCAACTGCAATATCGTCTCCATACTTCACCAATTGAATATTGAACAATGCATGAACAATACTAGAAGCTAATTGCATGGCAAAAGGTGCCATTCCAATTGATACAATTCCACTAATTACACCCCATTCAAGACGCATATATTTAAAATGAAGAGCAACAACAGAACGTTTTTTCAAAAAATGGAGCAATACCCATACCGACATTACTACCATCGATATTACGGTGGCATATGCAGCTCCCTTCACTCCCATATCGAATACAAAAATGAAAATAGGATCGAGTATTATATTTAAACCCGCACTAATCAGCATTGAGTACATGGCAACTTTTGCACTTCCCTCTGAACGGATTACATTATTAAGTGAAAACCCTACAACCTGAAAAATAGTTGCTGGTAGAACAATCATTAGGTAGTCTTGTGCATAAGAAATAGTTTCATTGGTCGCACCAAAAAGTTCCAACAATGGATTTTTAATAATGAATATTAGAAGGGTAATAAATACAGACACAATTAGCATCAGAGAAAAGCCATTTCCTAAAGTTCTTTCTGCTTTCTCAATATTTTTTTCTCCTAAACTAATAGAAACCCGAACACCTGTTCCTACACCAAAAAGCATCCCAAATGCCATCATTATTAACACAATAGGAAATATGATACTTAATCCAGAGAGTGCAGCTGTACCTACTCCTTGACCTATAAATATACGATCAACAATATTATATAAAGCACTAACAATAACACTTATAAATGCTGGCCAGTAATATTTTTTGATCAATAAGCCTACCTTTTCATTTCCTAATTCGTACGTATTATCCATTCAAAAAAATTATCCTGCGAAAGTAAGCATATAAAAAATAATCAGTTCTATGATGTAGAATTTAATAAATCGAACAGTTAAAAAATACTTTTGTTTACATCCAATGATTACCTTTGCAATTCAATTATAAGAAATATGACTACAAATAAACTTAACGATACAATTCTGAAGAATTTATATTCCGATAACGAAGTTTCAATTGAAAAAGCATTGGAGAACATAGCACAGAATGGGAATAGTGCATACATTCCATCCTTGGTTGACATTTTGAATACCTCCGAAAGTATCGCAATTAAAAATAGAATTTCTAAAATTTTAGCTGAAGTAAAACATACCGATTCAGTACCACTTCTAATC